>NZ_JAVWUP010000017.1:8578-24273 GCF_036667095.1 Gordonibacter sp.
AACCGCCGCGCGATCTGCGCCGATCTTGCTACTTCACCACGAAGTCGCCCGGCAGGCGCGGTGCGGTGCGCGGATAGGATAGCGCCGGATACCCCAGCAGCATGCATACCTGCAAAGGTTTCTCTTCCGCCTCCAAAAATGCCTTAACAGCAGGCAGCTCGTCGGCTGCGCGGCACAGGTAGCCGTCATAAAGCATGCCAAGCCCCAGCGATGCCGCCACCAGCTCCATGTTCTGCGCGGCCAATCCTGCATCGTCGGCCCGCTCGGCGGCAACGAACACCACGGCGGGCGCGTTGCGGAACAGAAAGTCCACCGGCGGCTCGGCAAGGCGGTTTCTACTGAAGGGCTTGTACACCTTCGCCCAACGTGGCTTCTCTGCAGCTGGCAGGTCCAAAAGGCCATCGATGCCGTCCCACACCAGGTTCTTCAATTCGGCAAGCCCGCCCTGTACCACGACGAAGCGACACGCTTGGGCATTCTTCGCCGTAGCCGTGTAACGACCCGCCTGCAGGATCATGTCAAGTTTCTCGCGCTCGACGGCCTGTGCGCGATAATCGCGCACGCTACGCCGCGACTTGATCACACGCAGCATCGTGGAGACATCGATCGCACCCAGGGGCGCGGCAGGCTCCACCTCGCCCATATCGTAGCTCGGAATGGACACCGCCTCGGTCGGGCACACCGCAACGCAATGCCCGCACAGGATGCAGCGCCCTTTTACCTGGGCCATTCCGTCCTCGATACGCAGGTTCGCCCCTACGCAGTCATCCACGCAGCGGCCGCAGCCGATACAGCGCCTACCATCAATCTCAATGAGCATAGCAGCCTTCCTTCAGGGAGGGTCATGGCAAAAGCGGCACGCTTATGCGGCTGCGTCCTTTGCTCGAAACCATGCTTGATCACCGCAAGCGCCGAAGCGGAGCCGAGCGGTCTACGCAGGCAGCACGACCGATCCGGCGGTACCTTGCGGTCTACGCAGGCAGCACGATCGATCCGGCGGTACCTTGCGGTCTACGCGGACAGCGCAGCCAATCCGGCACGGACGCTCTCGGCACTAGCCTGCAGGGCTGCAAGCTCCTCGTCGTTCAGATCGAACTCGACGATCTCCTCCACCCCGCCACGGCCCAGGCGCACCGGCACGTTCATATACAGGTCGTCGATGCCGTATTGGCCATCGATATGCGCGCACACGCTCATGACCTCGTGCGTATCGCCTAGGATAGCCTCAACCATCTTGGCAATGGAGGCACCGGGTGCGTAATAGGCACTGCCGGTCTTCAAGTGCGCCACCACTTCGGCGCCGCCCTTGACGCAGCGCTGCACGACGTGCGCCACGGCAGCTTCATCCAGAAGCTCGGTGACCGGCGTGCCGTCGACCGTGGTGAAGCGCGGCCAGCACACCATGCCCTCGCCATGCGCGCCCACGGCCCAAGCCGTGACGCTGGACGGCGCGCAGCCCAGTTGCTCGCATACGGCAAACGACAGGCGCGAGGAGTCCAGCACGCCGCCCATACCCATGAGGCGCGCCGTAGGCAGACCCGACTCGCGGTACGCCAGCGTGGTCATAACGTCGAGCGGGTTCGTCACGCAGATGAACACCGCATTCGGGGAGGCCTCTAGGGCAGCCCCGATGACCGACTTCATGATGCCGGCGTTCACGCCCAGCAAATCCTCGCGTGTCATGCCGGGCTTGCGGGCAATGCCTGCCGTGATAACGACGATATCGGAATCGCGCGTGTCGGCGTAGTCGTTCGTGCCGGTCACCGACACGGTGAAGCCCTCCACACTGCGCATGTGCATCATATCGAGCGCTTTACCCTGCGGCAGGCCCTCCGCGACATCGATGAGCACGACGTCAGCCAGGTTCTTGGACGCGATGACGTGGGCTGCGGTGGCTCCGACGTTGCCGGCTCCGACGATGGTAACTTTAGGCATAGGTTTACTCCTTCGGGATCATATGCAATGCTCCGCATTGTAGCGCCAAGCGCCTCTTGCGCACGGCGAAGGATTGCGATTTTCAGCAAAACGACGCGCCACGGCAAACGAAGGACGCGCTCGGCGCAGCCGAAAAGCCGCGCCGTTCAACCAGAGAGCATCGTTATGGCGTCGCTTACGCGCTCTCCGCCGGAGCCTTGCGCTTGGCGGGTGCTTTCTTCGCCGCCGGCTTTTTTGCTGCCGGCTTCTTGGCAGCCGGCTTCTTGGCAGCGGGCTTCGCGCCTGCCTTCGCGCCTGCCGCGCCCTTGGCGCCCTTCTTCTCCTCGTCCTGCTCTTTGCCGGAGCAGTCGAAGTTCGGGCAGAGCTTCCACGGCCCGCGCGCGGTGGTCACGATGACCATCGGCGCGCCGCAGTGCTCGCACACCTCGTCGGTAGCCGTGAGCGGACCGTACTGGGGCAGCGGATAGCCGGTGTCGCATTCCTCGTAGTTCTCGCAGCGGATGAAGCGCTTCAACGTGCGCGGGTTCTTCTGCGCGATGAGCTTGGCCGTCTTGCCGTTGGCTTTGCACGTGGGGCATTCCCCCACCACCAGATCGGGTTCCTTGTTCGTGGCGCAATGCGGGTCGATGCAGTGGGCCATCGGCTTAGATCGGAACGCCGTCACTTTCACCTGCGGCATGCCACAGGTCGGACACGGCTCAGGGATTGACTCCACCTTGCCTTTCGGCAGCGGGTAGGTCACATCGCAGTCGGGCCAACCGGAGCAGCCGATGAACATGGAACGCGTCTTCTGCGAAGCGCGCAGCTGCAAGTCCTTGCCGCACTTGGGGCACGGCCCCACGTAGGCATCGGCGGCTACGGCATCGGCAAGCGCGTCCTTCACTTCCTCGGAATGGGGGAGCAGGCTCGCCAACTGCTCGGACAGGAGGTTGCGGCTGGTGTTCACCACGTCGGCCTTGGTCTTCTGGCCTTCGGCGATATTGTCCATCTCCGCTTCCAGCTCGGCCGTCATCTCGGGGTGCGTGATATGCGGGGCAAACTTATCCAGCGCGTCGCACACCGCCATGCCCAGCTGGCTGGGCTCGATAGGCTCGTTCTGGACGTACTTCACCGCATACAGGCGCTCGATGATGGAATGGCGGGTGGATTTCGTACCCAAACCCAGCTTCTCCATCTCCTGGATGAGTTTGCCTTGGCTGTAGCGCGCCGGCGGCTCGGTCTGCTTCTGCGTGCAGGTGGCGCCCCCGAACGCGATCTGCTGGCCCTCTGCGAGAAGGGGCAGCTGCTCGTCTTTCTTCAGGCCGTAGGGATAGATGGCGCGAAAACCCTGCACGACCAGCACATCGCCCTTAGCGGCGAAGGGCTCGCCGCCCACCTCCAGGTTCACCTTGGTGCCCTCGACGACCGCTGCATCGGAAAGCGTTGCCAAGAAGCGGCGTGCGATGAGGTTGTACAACTTGTAGTCGGCGGGAGCCAGATCGTCGGGCGTGGCTTTGGCCGTAGGATAGATCGGCGGGTGGTCCGTCGTCTCTTTCTTGCCGCGCGTGGCCGTGAGCTTGTCCTTAGCCAGTAACTCCCTACAATACGGCGCATAGGCGGGATTGCCCGCAATAGCGCGCACGGTCTCGGCAAGGTCGAGCGAGGCGGGGTACACCGTGTTGTCGACGCGCGGATAGGAGATGTAGCCGTCCATGTACAGGCTCTCTGCGATGCGCATGGTGCGCGCCGGGCTGATGCCCTCGTTCGACGCCGCCGCCATAAGCGACGTGGTGTTGAACGGAGCCGGCGGGGCCACCGTGCGCTTCTTCTTCTCGATGGAGGCAACCGTCGAGACGGTCGCGCCCTCGACATGCGCCATAACCGCGTATGCCGCAGCTTCGCTCTTGAAGCGAGCCGTGGCATGCGGGGCCTCGAAGGCATCCGGGTCCTCGCCAAATGCGCCGCGGATGACCCAGTAGTCCTCGGGCACGAACGCCAAACGCTCGCGCTCGCGTGCCACGATCAGGGCCAAGGTCGGCGTCTGCACGCGGCCGGAACTGCGCACGTTGCCGTATCCGGCGAATTTCACCAGCGTCAGGTAGCGAGTGAGTACCGCACCCCAGATCAAGTCGATATCCTGGCGCGAGGCACCGGCCGAGGCCAAATTCGTGTCCAGCTCCACCAGGTTTGAGAACGCGTGGGTGATCTCCTCCTTCGTGAACGCCGAATAGCGGGCACGCGATACGGGGGCCGTTGCGTTCATCTCCTGGATGCACGACAGCGCATCCGACCCGATAAGCTCGCCCTCGCGGTCGAAGTCGGTGGCGATGATAATGGAATCGGCCTTTTTGGCCAGGTTCTTCAAGGAGCGGATGATCTCCTTCTCCTTGGGCAGCTTCTCGATAGGCGCATACACCAGGTACGGCAGCGCGTCCATCTTCCACGACTTCAATTCCACGCCATCCTCGGTGAAGGGCTTCTTCTTTTTGAACGGGGGCTTGGGAAGCGTCGGGGGCAGGTCGGCGGGAAGGGCCACGCCCTCCTCGGTGACGCCTTGCCAGCCGCCGCGCTTCTTGTACACCATGGTGGGGGCGAAGTCGGGTTCGAGGATATGGCCGCGCAGGCCGATGGTGACCCATTCCTCGCCGTCCACATCGAAGCGGTACACCGGCGTGGAATACACCTTGTCCGCCTTAGGTTTCGTCACGCCGAGCAAATCGGCGATTTTCTGAGCCGCGTCGTTCTTCTCGGTAACTACCAGTTTCACGCGGTTCCCTCCTCATCTTCGGGGCCGCCTCCTGCGGCCTTGTCGTTCACACGGTTGCCCCACTTCAATTTATTAACGTGTGCGGGGATAGTGCACCTCAAGCGCGGATGCAGGCTCAAGAAAAGCGCAAGCCCCACCGTCGCCGCAAGGCGCAGCAGACGTTAGCATACACGATTTTTCGCAAAAGCGGCAGAAATTGTCTGCAACGCGGGCCAGCGAGATACTTCCGGAAATCGGATGGTGATTTCGTCTGCACCCGTTGGAGAAGGCAAGGACGTTTCGTGGACGGGACGTTTATCGGGTAACCTACTTTTAGGGAAGCCGCCGAACCGCCCGACCAACCGCCCAGTGCATCGCCAACGAAACACATTAGCGGCGGCATTGCCCGAAAAACCTCGCCCGGAAGAAGAGGCCCCATGAAGAAGCTCCTCGCTATCCTGCTCAGCCTGCTAGCCGTCGTCGTTATCGGCGCTGTAGGAATCGTCGCTCTCGCCAATACCTCGGGCAACCCGGTAAGCGACGCAGCGAAGAACGTCAAAGCAGCTGCGACGAACGCGGCCATGGACGCCGTCGACGTCAAGGGCCAAGTCAAGAGCGCCATCGACCAGCATGCCGGCGCTATCGCCGCCGCAACCGGCCTCACCGCCGAACAGGTGGACGAAGCCATCGCCCAGCTGGACATCGACAGCTGGCAAGCCGTCGCCCTACCCGACAGTGCCGCGAAGGCCGGCAGCATCGATGCCAGCAGCTTCGGCATCGACGGGACCATCGTCACCTACAAGGATCCTACCTACCTAACCCTCGAGGCATATGGGCAAAACGTCACACTCTCCGTTCCCGAAAGCGCTCAGACCTACCTGCCGTACCTTACGCTAGCGCAGTAAGCGCAGCCGCTGCAGCTCGCACACGTACCCGACGAACGTAAGGGTCATGCCCTGCTCTCGGCAAGAGCGCTTAGCATGCAGACGGGCGAGGGGAGCACCTGCCCCTCCCCTCGCCCGTCAATCGCCCATCCACACGACGAAGCGCCCTAGCTGGTGCGCGCCTCCTTCGTACGCCGCTGGTAGGCGCGCACGATCTGCGATAGCGTGAAGCACACGATGAAGTAGAACAACGCCATCAAGCCGAAGATCGTGAATATCTGCTCGGTAGAGTTGTAGCTGTTCATAAGGATCATACCCCGGCCCATGAGCTCCTGGACCGCCATGGCGCCCCAGAGGAAGCTCGTGTCTTTGATGGTGGTCACGAACTGGCTCAGCAGCGCAGGGATCATATTGCGCAACGCCTGCGGCAGAATGATCAGCAGATAGGCCTGCATGGTCGAGAAGCCTTGGCTCTTGGCGGCCTCGTACTGCCCGAACGCCACGCTGGCAAGGCCGCCGCGCACGATCTCCGCCACGCTGGCACTGGTGAATAGCGTAAACGCCAGCACCGCCGCACCCAAAGGCGGCAACTGCGCCACGAAGAACGTGAACATGATCCACAGCAAAAGCGGCGTATTCTTGAATATCTCGATGTAGACGGTCGCAAGGGCGGAAAGTACCCGGTTGCCCGACGTGCGCAGCACCGAGATGAACGTGCCGAGCACCACGGAGCAGAGGATGGCCACAGCAGAAATAGCCAGCGTCATCCCCAGGCCCTGCAGCAAGAACTGCATGTTGACCCACGTGAAAAGATCAGCCATGTCACGCCTCCTTTCCGTGCGTATGGTCGCGTGCCTCAACGTCGCGCCCCGGCAGATCGTCCAGCACACCTTCGGTCGCGCCGGAGCCGTCTGCGTCGTCGACACCCTCGCCCGTCGAGGTGATATGGTCGGACACGAACTCGTTGTCGGAGAACGCTTCCGCGGCAAGTTCCGCATCTTGGCGTGCCATGCGCTCGGCCAGACGGCGCTTTGCACCCGTACGGCCTGCCTTGGTATGGGTCTTGCGGCGCATGCACTCCTCGTCGGATGCGCACTCGTCCTCGATCTGCTGCTGCAGTTCCTTGCCGATGGCATCGGCGATCTCGGCCGCACGACGTCCGGTGATGGGATGCGAGCTGACGGTCAGCTCAGGATTCTCAGGGTCGTAGAGCGTGTGCAGCGGATGCCGTGGCGAAGGAGCTGCCGGAGCGGGTGCTATGTTGATGGTATCCTGCATGGTCTGCACGCCCGCGGAAAGCGCATCGGCCGCCGCGTGACCCGTGATGTCGTGAGAACCCGGCGTGGCCTCGGTGGAATCCTCGACCAGCTGCTCGGTCGCATCACCCGTGGCCACATGCTTGTGGCTGCGCGTGCGGTGCTCGAGGTACAACGCCAGGCGCGACAGCGGGAAGCAGATGATAAAATACAGCACGGCCGCAACCACGTACACCGGCCCGTAGTAGCTGGTAGAGCCTGCGAACGAGTTCGAGAAGTACATGATTTCCGCACCCACGAAGAACGCCAAGATGGACGTGTTCTTCACCAGGTTGGCAGCCTGCACGGCCAAGGGCGGCAGGATGATGCGCATGGCCTGGGGCAGTATGATCACGAACATCATCTGCCAGTAGTTGAAGCCCTGGCTCTTCGCCGCCTCGAACTGGCCACGGTGGATGGAGCCGATACCGCTGCGCACGACCTCGGAAATGTAGCCGCCATGGTAGATGCCGATAGCGAAAATGCCGATATAGAACGTCTCGAGCGAAATGCCGATCAGTGGCAGCAGCGCATAGAACACGAACGCCTGCAACAGCAGCGGCACGTTTTGCACCACCTCGACGTACACGCGGGTAATGCCGCGCGCCAACGCAAAGCGCGACACCGACAGCACGCCAAAGATCACACCCAGCACGAGCGCGAGCAATAGGGCGAAAAACGAGATGGCCACCGTGTGGCCGAACGCAGAAAGCAGGTCGGGCCACCGCGCAAACAGGGCCTCCCACTTGTACGGGGCAAAAGCATCAAGCATCGGTGAGCCCCCAATCCTTCTTGAGCGACTCGAGCGTGCCATCGTCCATCATGTCCTGCAGCGCAGTATCGATCTGCGCCGTCAGCTCGGCATTCGTCTTCTTCGTGGCAATGCCGTACTCCTGAGGGGCGAACTGCGCGTTCAACAGCATCGTCGAATCGTCCAGATAACCCAGCAGAATGGAGCGGTCCACCGAGAACGCGTCGACGCGTCCGGTGACCAGTGCGATCTTGATCTCGGGGTACGTGGCGTACTCCGCAAAGTTCATCGTGATGCCTATCTCGTCGCCCGCAGCGCCCAGCTTATCGCGCGTCGTGGCGCTCGACGCCACGCCGACGGTCTTGCCGTTCAGGTCGGCCAGCTCGGTAATACCCGAGCTCTTCTTCACCAGCACGCCGATGTGGTCGGTGAAGTAGGGTTGCGAGAAGTTGTAGCTCTTCTTGCGTGCCTCGGTGATGGTGAACGTAGCCAACGTCGCGTCGAGCGTGCCGTTGTCCAGCATGATGCCGCGCGTGGTCACGTTCACGCCCGTGACCTGCAGTGCGTCAGGACTGCCCTTCAAGCGCTTGGCCAGTTGACGGGCAATATCTACCTCGAAGCCCTCAATGTTGCCCGATTCCGGGTTCTGGAAGCCGAAGTTCGGCACGTCGATCTTCGTACCAACCCGCAAAACGTCGCCCGACGTGCAGCCAAACAGCGCGCCGCCCAAGGCAGCCGTGCCGGCGGCTATCGCCGCGACCTTCATGAAATGTCGTCTTGTCAGCATATGCACCGCCTACAGGATCTTCGACAGGAAGCTCTTGATGCGCTCGTTGCCCGATTCGTCGAAGATGAAATGGGGCGTGCCCTGAGCGATCACCTGGCCGCTCTCCATGAACACAACCTTGTCGGCAGCTTCGCGGGCCAAGCCCATCTCGTGCGTGACCATGACGATGGTCATATTGGTCTCCGCGAGCGACTTGATAACGTCGAGCACTTCCTGCACCATCTCGGGATCGAGCGCGCTGGTGGGCTCGTCGAGCAGCATGATCTTGGGGTGCATGTTCAGCGCACGGGCGATGGCCACACGCTGCTGCTGGCCGCCGGAGAGCTGGTCGGGGTACTTGCTGATCTTGTCCACCAGGCCCACGCGCTCCAAGTAGGCGCGACCGGTGCGCTCGGCATCCTCGCGCGGGATCTTCAGCACCTTGATGGGCGCGAGCGTGACGTTTTCCAGCACCGTCTTGTGCGGGTAGAGATTGTAGCTCTGGAACACCATGGCCACGTCGCGGGCGAGCGCACGGGCGTTCACCTTGCGGTCGGACAGGTCCATACCGTCCACGATAATCGTGCCCGTATCGGGCACTTCGAGTCCGTTGATGCAACGGATGAGCACGCTCTTGCCCGAGCCGGATGGTCCGATGACGACAACCTTCTCGCCCTCGGCCACATCGACCGACACGCCTTTGAGCGCCTCGACCGTACCGAAGTTCTTGTAGATATTCTGGACCGTGATTGCGTTTGCCACGCTGGGGCCTCCGTTCCCACTTGAAAGACCGGCGGCTTTGCGCCGCAACCGTCGGAGATAGATGAGGATATGCGTCGCGTCAGTATATCACCGGCATCTACGATACCGCAGGTACGAAGGGATTACAGGAGCGTGACGTTTGGACCCCAAGAGCAGAAGCAAGCATAAGAACCTCCCACAGCGATGGGGTTGGAGCTGCCCTCGCAAAAGCGGAATCAGCGTGCGAACATAAGCCGCTCGCTGTCAAACATCCGCTGAAGCACCATGATGCCCGCACCCGTGTACACGAGGTTCGCCACCGCGCACACCGCCACGTTCAGCGGCTGGAAATCGAACGTGAAGATGCCGATCATGCATTGCACACTGTTGTACAGGGGAATCAGGTAGTACCAGAAGTCACTTTGAGCCCCGCTGCCAAACATGCCCAAGATGCCCACGAGCATGACCACGATCATGAGCGGGGTGAGATACGTCGTTGCCTCTTTGGTGGACTTCGCAAGTGCCGACACGATCGTGATAAGCATGACGATGACCAGCGCCGTCGAGGCAACCACCAAGGCCAGCAGCAAGTACTCTTGCATGCCGTACACGTTCACGTTCACTTCGCCCTTCGTGAGGTTGCCCAGCCCCGCAAAGATGCCGACCGTGCTCGATGCCGCGCTCAGCAAGCCAATAAGCGTAACGGCCAGGATCTTTCCCAACGCGATGTCGCGGCGACGTATGGGCGTGGCCAGCATAGTCGCCATGGTGCCCCGCTCCTTCTCGCCGGCCACCGACTCCGCCGCAATGGACATGCAGCTCGTGAACAGGAAGATCAGCAGCATGAGCGGCACGATGGTCACCACGAACGACCCGGCTGCATCGCGCTCGTCAGCCACGTCGAAGGCACCCTGTCCCGCATTCACGTCGAAGCGGTTCGACAGCGACGACTCGAAAGAATCCAGCAATGCGGCAAGCGTCAGATAAGCCTGGCGCGAATCGGGATCGGCGGAATTGTAGTAGATCTCGATCTGGGGTGCAGGATCGCCCGTCGCGGGGTCGTAGACGGCAATCTCCCCGTCGAATCCCTCAGGGAACACGGCAAACGCCTTCACGTCTCCCTGCTCGATGCGCTTGCGCATATCGTCGGCACTCGGAAGGCCCGCCTCGTCCTTGATGTCCACGCCGCCCGATGCCGCGAGGGCTTCGATGCTAGCCGGCCCGTTCACCGCGGCGACAACCGGTCGCTTGTCTTTATCGGGAGCCATCATGCCGCTCATCGCGTCTCCCATGAACGACCACATGCCGAAAATGAGCAGGCCGGGCAAAAGGATGGCTACCGCCGCCGACGCCTTGTTGCTGAAGAAGCGCGCCAGCTCCTTCCTGGCTATGGTCATGACATTGCTTTTCATGAGGCCTCGCCCACCGTCTGCGCGTACAAGTCGAAGAACGCATCCTCAAGCGAGCGCTCGCCTGACAGCTCGGAAATGGTTCCCTCGGCAGCCATGCGCCCACCGATGATGACCCCCGCCCGATCGCACACCTTCTCTACCAGGCTGAAAATATGGGTGGACAGCAAGATGGTCTTCCCCTGCCCCTTCAATTCCATCAAAAAGTCGGTCACGGTCTTGGCCGTGATGACGTCCAGGCCGTTCGTAGGCTCGTCGAAGATGATGACGTCCGGATCGTGCACCAGCGATACCGCCAGCGATGCCTTCTGCTTCATGCCGGTGGACAGGTCGGCCACCTTCGTCTGCGCGAAACGGTCGATGCCGAAGCGCTCGAACAGCGCGCGCTTGCGCACGTCGCGCGCAGCTGGCTCCACGTGGCGCAGCTCGGAGAAGAAGTCGAACAGGTAGTCGGGCGAGAACGTCTCCTCGAGGCGCAGCTCGCTGGTGAGAAACCCAACGGTCGCGCGCACCTTCATGGGGTCGGACACGATCGAGGCGCCCTCGATGAACGCGTCTCCCTCGTCGGGCTTCACCAGCGCCGCCAACATGCGCAGCGTCGTGGTTTTGCCGGCACCGTTGGGGCCCAACAGCCCGTATATCTCGCCCGCCTGCACCGTGAACGACAGCCCGTTCACAGCGGTCTTCGTACGTGTATCAGTGCGTTCTAGCTTGCGTTGCTTCGCGGATAGCTTGAAGATCTTCTTCAAGCCCCGCGCCTCGATGGTCGTCTCCATCGGCCCTGCCCTTCTCGACTTCTTCGCGCTCAAGCACGCGCTGCATGGCCGCAATGGCGCATTCGATCTGGCCGTCGTCGGGTTCGTTGGTGGTGAGGTACTGCATCTGCATGCCGGGCCACAGGATCACTTTCACCAGCGGGTTGTCCGGATGGCTTCCCGCCCAGCGCACCGTGATCTCGTAGGATATGCCAGCAATGACGGGCATGAGCACGATGCGCGACACGATGACCAGCGCCAGCTTCGGTGCGCCGTCCGGCACGCCCCAGGCCGCGATGAGCGCGTTGATAGGCGTGACCGTGTACACGAAAATGGCGATGACCATGACCATGATAAGGAACGCCGTGCCGCAGCGCACGTGCAGACGCGGAAAGCTGCGCGCGTTCTCGGGTGTGAGCGGCAGGCCGTGCTCGTAGCAGTGGATGGTCTTGTGCTCGGCGCCGTGGTAGCCAAACATGCGCTTGATGTCGCTCATGCGGCCGATGAGCCACAGGTAGAACACGAACACGAGCACGCGAAGAAGCCCGTCGACGATGTTCCAGAGCATGGTGTTGGAGTCGTACTCGCCCACGATCAGGTTCGTAAGCAAAGCCGGAGCACCGATGAACAGCACTACGCCCAGCACGAGGCCGATGACCATGGACACGGCCATCTCCTTCTTGCCGAAAGAGGCTTCCTTGTCGGAAGAGGCTTCCTTGTCGAGGGAAGCTGCCCGGCCCGATTCGGCTGCCGCCTTTTCGGCAGAGCCTTCCGCAGGAGCCTCGACCACCTCGAGCGTCGTTTGCGCACCGAGGGCGTCGATCATCGTGTCAGGCCGTCCGAAGTCGTCCTTCCACGAGAACGCCTTATCCTGCGCAGAAGAACCAGCCGTCACTTCGGGGCCAAGATCGCTCTCTCCCGACGACGAGCGGAGGGAGTCGACATCGCCCATCAAGCGAGTGCCGCAGCTCTGCGAGGATTGTTCGAGCGCCGGGGCGTCGTCGACTTCCTCCACGGACTCCCGGGTCGGATCTTCCTCTTCATCCGCGAACGCATGGAGCGCGGCTATTTCCAAAGCCTTGTAGCCCAGCATGAGCGATTCGACGAGGGCGCGGCAACCGCGCACCAAAGGCCAGCTCATCCAGCCGTTCTTCTTGCGACCCGAAGCCAGGTCGTGTTCTTCGAGGTACACGTTGCCGCTCGGCTCGCGCACGGCCACCGCCCAGTTGTACCTGCCGCGCATCATGACGCCCTCGAGCAGCGCCTGGCCGCCCACATGGGTCTTGCGCGCACCATCCTCCGCGAATGCGCGGGAAAGGTCGCTTTTCCGCCTGGCTTCCTCCACAGCTTCGAGCTGGGCGCCATCGGACATCGACTGCCCTTGCGCGACGGAGGTTGCACCGTTGCTTTCCATCGCTATCCCCTCGTCACACGCGGATACGGATTACCGCAGCACATCTTGCCCTCAGGGCAGGTGCCGTGCACGCACGGCGCACCCGCATCCATGAAGAGGTACGGCGCCGTGGGCAATGCCAGTTCCAACATGCGATGCGCCATATCGCGGATCTCCCACTGCGCACGGTTGCAGCAACGCAGCTCGAAGAAGTGCAGCAGCTCGCGCACGTTCATGGTGATGACGATCTTCGACTCCACGGCATTGGGCAGCAGGTAGCGGGCGTCCTCGGCCGGCACGCCGGCATCGAGCAGTGCGCGATATGCCTCCTGCGCCTTCGCGACAGCCTCGTCGAACAGGGCGCTTGCCTGCGGGTCGGATACAACGCTCTCCGGCTTCACCACCGGCAGCTCGTCGGAGAATTTCACGTAACGCTGGCTCTGCTGGTTGAAGCTGGCGATGCGGTGGCGCACCAACTGGTGCGTGAGAGCACGCGAGACGCCGTCCACCGCGAACGTGTAGCTGGCGTGCTCGAGCGTGGAGTGGTGCCCGCTGCCCATGATGGTGGCGAGCACGCTTTCCACGCGTTCGTCGGGCATGGTTTCCATGAGCTCGGCGGCACCCACGGGCGCATAGCACAGACGCGCAGCCGTAGCGATGGCGCGCTCAGGATCGGGCGTGTGGTACAGGAGTTCGACTTGCATGGGGCGTATGCTCCTCGTTTCGAAATAAATTGGCGTTATCTGCGCACAGACGTGCTCTCTTTCGCTAGTATAGTACCCGATGCCACTGGCCCGGTAAGCGAAAGGCTCTCCCATGCCCGAAAACAACATGCCCGAATCGTTCGTCCCCCTGCTGTCCACCCACGACTGGAACGAAGAGTGGAAGCAGCTGCAGAAAGCCCGCCGCCAAGCAGATGACGCAGCGCATTGGGACGAACGCTCCAAGACGTTCGGCATCTCAGACGCGCCGAACGCCTACGTACGGAAGTTCCTCGAACTCGCACGTATCGAGCCCGGTGAGACGGTGTTCGACATGGGTTGCGGCACCGGTGCGCTATCCCTGCCGCTCGGGCAGGCGGGGCACAAGGTGGTGGCCGCCGACTTTTCCGCCGGCATGCTGGGCGTCATGGAGGAACAGCTGGAGCACCGCAGCATCACCACCGTATTCCCCAAGCAGATGAGCTGGGAAGACGATTGGGCGTCGCACGGCGTGCGACCCGGCATGGTGGACGTGTGCGTAGCCTCGCGCTCCATCGCCACCGCCGACATGAAGGATTCGCTGCTGCGCCTGACCGACGTGGCGCGCCGCCGCGTGTGCGTAACACTGGCCACCGGCTCGTCCCCGCGCACCGACGAGCGGGTGCTCGCCGCCATCGGCCTGCAAAGCGTGCTGGGCCGCGACTACCTCTACGCCTTCAACATCCTGGCGAACGAGGGGCTCATGCCCGAGGTGTCCTACATCGAGAGCACGCGCTCCGATTCTTTTGACACAGCAGACGAGGCGTACCAGGAGCTCGCGCGCATGGTGCAGGATGCGACGGGCGCCTTCGTGGCAGAGAGCCTGCGCCGCGCAGCCCTCGAGCGCTTACGCGACTGGCTGGGCGAGAACCTCGTCCAAAACGAACGCGCCGGCGAGGTGGATGCCAAAGGCAGGGCCGCCAAGCGCCTGCGCCTGCGCGTGCCCCGCTCCGTCACCTGGGCGTTCGTTTCTTGGGACAAGTAGACAGGCACAGAGGCTATGCCTCGACCCGCTCGAACATATCCTTACCAACACCGCAGACCGGACACACGAAGTCGTCGGGCAGCTCGTCGACGTACTCCAGGTGGCCACATACGGTGCAGCGCCAGGCGTACTTCGGCTGAGGCGCATTCGCTGCAGGCTCGGCAACAAGACCGGGCAGGAAGCTGGAGGCCTTCGGCGGGGTTTTGCCGCCCTTGACCAGATGGTAATAAGCGTAAGTCATCGGCTCGCCCGCATCCAGCTTCTCGGCTTCCTCTACCTCGCCCACGAACAGGACATGCGAGCCCAGGTCGACCTCTTGCACCACGCGCACCGAGAAGCGAGAGCACGCCGGCTCGGGCACATAGGGATATCCTGCCGCATCGACGGCGGTTGGACAGGCGGCGAACTTGTCGCGGTCGGCGCTACTATGAAAACCGAACGTGCCGATAAGCTCCATCGGGGCTTCTTGGGACAAACAGGTAGCAGTGAAATGACCTGAAGCGCGAATGACACCGGTCGTGGCGTTGTCTTTGTTCAGGGCGACGCTTACCTGCAAAGGCGACGAAGTAACCTGCTGGAACGTATTGGCAATGCATCCGGCACGCCGTTGGCCGTCCTTCGATGCGATAACGTAGAGTCCGTAGCTCAAGCTGAAGAACGCAGTCTGGTCGATCATAGGTGGCGCCTCTCCGCCGCGACGCCGCCGCGTCCGGCTTTCCCGAAAACCTCGTCGTTTCTTTTTCTGCATGCAAGATATGCGGGCAAGATCGCAAGCCGTCGCGCCTCTCGTCCGAGCGCTCAACCTCCCTGCTTACTGCCGCATTTCTTCTCTGATGCCCACTAATGATACTTTTTATCGATAAAAGGAGCAAGGCTGAATGCAGCGCGAACGGCATCGCGGGCCGCATCGCCCGGCTCGATGGCGAAGGTCCCTCCCCACGCGTCAGCAAAACGCTCCTCGACGCCGTCTCGCAACCATGCGCGCACGACAACGAGCGCATGCGGAAAACGCGCCGTCGCCCCACGGCCAATCAAGTCCAAGGCCGACGTCAACCCACGGCCGTGCTCTAACTCCAACCGCCCCAACTCGTCCACCACAAGCAAGGCAGGGCGAACGCCGTTTTCAGCCGCACCCTCTTCCCGCGCGCCTAGAGCATTCGGAACCTCGGGCGAGCCCGATGACGCAGGTGAAAAATCGACGATTGATCCCGCAGTAGGCTTCGTTGCGCAATCTGCAGCAAGTTTTGTTGCGCATTCCGCCGCAAGTTTTGTGGCGCAATCTGCTGAGAAGTCCATTGCAGACTCCATGACGGCAC
>NZ_JAVWUP010000017.1:24373-32398 GCF_036667095.1 Gordonibacter sp.
GCAAGTTTTGTGGCGCAATCTGCTGAGAAGTCCATTGCAGACTCCATGACGGCACTCGCCGCTACCTGGTCTTGCCACAATGTTTCACGTGAAACATTTGTTCCCTTTTCGACAGCCAAAAAGTTATGCTCAAGGGGCGGGTCTTCTTCGGAAGAGCGGCCGAGCGCATCGAGATGCGCGTTCACGCGCGCGATGGCATCGTCGGAAATCTCCCAGGCGAGCTGCGCCGCCGCACTTTGGCTGGCAGGGTCGAACGTTCCCTCTTGCCTGGCAAGGTCGCGGCGACGGGCGAACGGGAGGCGCTCGCCGCCCGGCAGCAGCACATTGTCGATGCCGAGCTTCTCGTACTCGCCCTGCCCCGATCCGAGCGGGCGCTCCCCGGGCACCTCCTCGCCTTCGCGCTGGCACCATACGCCGGGCGCGACCACGCCTTGGCTCTCCACGCCGTCATCGGCCAATTCGGCGATCAGCTGCTCAAGCCAGCGCGTCTTCCCCGTCTGCACTCCACCCGTCAGCAAGAACAGCATGGTGCTTCCCTTCTTTTCCGAACGATCCGACAAACTCGCGCGGCCAGCCCATCGTCGCGAACGGCGCAATCCGCAAAACCCGAGTGGGCCGAGTAGGCCGAGTAGGCGCGCATGGCCTCATCCACAAGCCGTGATTCGACCCCGCTTGTTTATTTCCGTTCGTATATTATACTCTTCTATAGATAAGTAGACGTCGACCATCTGCAAAAGCTCTGACGAGAGAGAAGGATACCAGCCATGGGATGCCCCGAGAAGGATTGCTGCGCCCACAACCCCGAAAACGATACGGTCAGTTTTCCCGGCACCTACGACCACGACACGCCGTGGAAGTTCTACAACCACCTGATCATGCGCATTCCCGAGGACATCCTGGTGCGCGATTACTGCCTAGGCACGCACTGGTCCTACGTCGAGGCCGACTGCGGTATGGGAGTGAGCTTCACGTGCAAGGGCGGGGCAAAGCGCACGCACACGCAGGATCTGCGCGGGTTGCCGTTGCGCCAGGTGGCAGAGCTGGCGAAGTCGTGGTGTTTCGAGGAAGCGACGCTCGGCGTGGCCGCGCTGAACGCCTACTACGCGCGACGGGAACTGCTCGACCCGCTGGGTGCCACCTACGACGAGCCTATCGAGCGACCGGACGGCACCATCCGCAAAATGGACGCCTTCGAGCTGTACCGCCCGCGCATCGAGCAGGCGGAAAGCAAGAACGTTACCGTGATCGGCCACTTCCCCCACGTCGACCGCATCGAGGAGTACGCGAACCTCACCGTGCTCGAGCGCAACTGCACCCAAGCGCTCGACACGCCCGACCCCGCCTGCGAGTACCTGCTGCCCGCGCAGGACTTCGTCTTCATGACCGGCGTCACCATCATCAACAAAACGGCACCGCGCCTGCTGGACCTCGCGCAGAACGCCACCGTAGTCATGGTGGGCCCGAGCGTGGTCATGTCGCCGTTTTTGTTCGACTGGGGCGCGGAGATGCTGGCCGGCAGCGTAGTGGCCGACCCCGAGCGTGCCCGCTTCGCCGTGATGAACGGCGCCGGCCAGTTCTTCGGCGAGGCGCTGCAGATGTCGTCCATCGTACGGAAGCGGGACTAGCCCACGCACATCACCGCCAACGGCGATTCCGAGAAAGAAGGAGCACCATGGGGCACAATCCCCTCGAATACGACGGTATCGCCGAGCAGCTTTATGCCCCCGTCTACCCCGTCGTCGCGCGCGCCATCGTCGAGCGGACCGGCAAGCAGCAAGGCCGCGTGCTCGATGTCGGCTGCGGCGGCGGGCACCTGGGCTTTGCCGTGCTCAAGCAAGGCAACTTCACCTCGCTTTCTCTCTTCGACGAGAACGAACAGGCGCTGGACGTTGCGCAGCGACGCGCCGAAGAGCGCGGGCTGGCCGAGCAGGTAGAGGGTGCCTACGCCGGCGACGTCTACACACTGGAGCTGCCTGCCGTAGGCGGAAAGCCCTTCGACCTGATCGTGTCGCGAGGAAGCATGCCGTTTTGGGAAGACCAGCGCGCGGCCTTCGCGAATCTCTTCGGGTTGCTCGCACCTGGCGGCAGGGGCTACGTGGGCGGCGGCCTGGGCTCGGCCGAACTCGCGGCCGACATCGCCGAGCGCATGGCCGCCCTGCGCGCTGAGAACGGCGGCGAGGGCCCGCACCTATTCGACCGGTCGCAGTCCAAAGCGCTCGACGACAATACCTATCTCGAATTGTTCGCCGAGCTAGGCGGCACCTGCGAGGTCATCGCCAACAAGGGCGAAGGCCACTGGATCATGTTCGGGAAGCTACCATCGTAAACCCGAATCCTGCCCACGGCGCGGGTCGTTGCACCCGCGCCGTGGGCGCAACCGTCGCATTCGCAAACCAAGACGCATTCGGTAGCGTTTCGTCGTGCGGCGAGCAAGTCATCAGGGCTATCGAGCGCGTTTGCGCGGACACCGGCTGCACGCAGCTTCATTTGGTGGCCCATTCGGAGGGTAGCCTGGTCCCCCTCTGGTCCACCGAGGCAGGAAGCTGGATCGTTCTGCAGGTTACTGAAGCGGGCTTCGACCGCCGATGCATGCGACCTGCGCAAGCGCGATTTCGCCCTCCAGGGCTCAGACGGACGCACGTACTCGTCGGCCGTCTCCTTCCTTGTCAAGCACCTCGCATCCGTCGAGGCGAAGCAGGGGAGCAGCCAGCCAGCGACGTCAGCATAACGGCGAATTCCCGAAAAATGGCGGCCAACGACCGCTTTGGTAGAGCAGCCACGTCGCAAGACGGCCTCTTCCCGACAAAAGCCCAGTTCATGAAAAATCAGGGAACTCGCTTCCAGAAAGAATCTTGCCAAAGCGGTCGCTGGCCGCCATTTTTCACTTGTCCCGCTATCGCATGCCTAGCGAGTCGCGTACCACGACGGCACCGCGCGAGCAGGACTATGTCCCCCTGCTCACTCTGTTCACGCCCCGCCCGCTCCCCCTGTTCACACGCACGTATGCCACGAACAGGACACTATTCGCCGCACATTTTGCGATAAATATCTGAGCTTTAACCGCAGTGGCCGCAATTTGATTCACCAGGACAGAGAGCATAAGGCGGTTTCCTCATCTACCTTCCTCCGGGTGCTGCCACTTTCTTTTTTAATTATAACCGATTGATAATATTCAGTTTCTAGTATATATTTATTTAAGCATTATTCTTGTATTGATCTAATTGGGGACGAGAAACGCGGGGGGCAATGAAGAAAGCATTGGAGAGGGATAGCCAGGGGGCCTCCGACGCGTCTGGCGTCGGTGGCCCCCTGATGACGTCATCAGGGCCACATTGGCAAACCCCCAAGAAAACGCCTGACGAACCCGACACGTCCTGCTATACCGCCGCGAGTAAAAAGGGGAAGCGGGCCAACGCCATCATCTTCGGCCTAGCGGTGTTCATGGTAGTGGCGGCAGGCATCTCGCTGATGTTAGGACGCTATCCCATCGCACCAGACGAAGCCATCCGCATGCTGCTTTCCCTGGTCTTCCCCCTCGAGCACACCTGGACCGCGCAGCAGGAAACCCTCTTCTTCAATGTGCGCCTGCCGCGCATCATGCTGGCCCTCATGGTAGGCTGCTGCCTCGCTGCAGCGGGTGCAGCCTACCAAGGCACGTTCCAAAACCCGCTCGTATCGCCCGACATCCTCGGCGCCTCGCAAGGTGCCGCCTTTGGCGCCGCACTTGCCATCCTTGCCGGACTCGGGGCGTTCGCCGTCTCTGCCTCAGCCTTTGTGTTCTCCATCGTCACCGTGCTGCTGGTTTTGCTCATAAGCGGGCGCGCCAAAGGCAACCGAGTGCTGGTCACCGTACTAGCTGGCGTCATGGTGAGCTCGCTCTTCTCGGCAGGCGTCTCCTTCACGAAGCTCATTGCTGACCCCACCGACCAGCTGCCCGCCATCACCTACTGGCTCATGGGCAGCCTGACCGGAGCCAAACTGGACACCAACCTGCTTATGACGGCCGTTCCCATGGTTGTCGGCCTCGCCGTGCTGTTGGCCCTGCGCTGGCGCATCAACATCCTCACCATGGGAGACGACGAAGCATCCACCATGGGCGTTGACGCTCGCAAGCTGCGCATCCTCGTGCTCCTCGCCGCCACGCTCGTCACGGCTGCCAGCGTGTCGGTAACCGGCATGATCGGCTGGATAGGCCTTATCATCCCCCATTTATCACGAATGGTTGTTGGTGCCGACTACCGTAAGCTACTGCCCTGCAGCATGCTGATGGGTGCCAGCTTCCTGCTCATCGTAGACAACATCTCGCGTATTGCCACTACAGCAGAGATCCCCGTAGGCATCCTCACCGCCTTCGTGGGAGCACCGTTCTTCCTGTACCTCATCACGCGGAAGAAGAAGCTATGAGCATTCACATCGACCACCTGGACTTCTCCTACGGCAAGCGCCAGATCCTCCATGACGTATGCATCGACATCCCCGATGCCACACTGGTGAATGTACTCGGGCCAAACGGCGTGGGTAAGTCCACCCTGTTCCGGTGCATTCTCGGGTTGAACAGCACCTACACCGGCACCGTATCGATCAATGGCAAGGACCTGCGGCACCTCTCCATCAAGGAGCGAGCACGCGAGATATCCTACATCCCCCAGTCGCATGCCCCCGTGTACGACTACGAGGTGCTCGACGTGGTGCTTATGAGCACCGGCACAGACTTAGGAATGCTACGCACACCAGGACCACGCCATCGCCGGCGCGCCTACGAGGCGCTTGAGCGCATAGGCATCGCACATTTGGCTGAGCGCAACTACACCCAAATTTCCGGAGGCGAGCAACAGTTGGTATTAGTAGCGCGCGCCCTCGCCCAAGATGCGAAGACCATCATCATGGACGAGCCCACCAGCGCGCTGGACTACGGCAACACGGTGCGCGTGCTGTCCTGCGTAAAGCAGCTTGCGCGTGAAGGACTCTCCATCGTGCAATCCACTCATCAGCCCGATCAAGCGTTCCTCTATTCCGACAAAACACTGGTACTACATCAGGGACGCGTGCATGCCTTTGGCACTCCCAAAGACGTCATCACCAACGAGCTGGTGAGCACTATCTACAACGTGAACGTCGAGGTCAACTCTCTTTATGGCGACAAGGTGCGCGTCTGCGTGCCCGTACAGGAAATCGCATAGCTCATACACTCAAGGGAAGGAAGGGAACTACTACTATGGGAACTGTAAGAACAGGGATATGGCGCAAACGAGTAGGGGCAATCGCATGCGCCGCCGTATTGTGCTGCGGCTTAGGCGTGATTGCCGGATGCTCCAACGGCACCGACTCCAAGAGCGCCGATCAGGGCAAGACCGAACAAACCGCGCCGGAGCAGGCTACCACGCGCACCTTCACCGACTCGGCAGGCCGCGAGGTCGAGGTGCCCACACAGATAGACAAGATCGCCCCCTCGGGCCACACGGCCAACCAGGTACTCCTGACCATGGCCCCCGACAAGATGGCAGGCTTATCCCAAGAGCTTTCCGCAAGCCAGCTGAAATACTTCGACAAGAAACTTGCCGACCTGCCGATATTCGGCGCGGCATTCGGTGCCAAGGGCGATATGAACAAGGAGTCCGTGGCTGCATCCGGAACGCAGATCGTCATCGATACCGGCGAGTATAAGGACGGCCTGAAGGAAGACCTGGATGGCTTGCAGGCGCAGCTGGGCATTCCCGTGGTGTTCATCGAGACGCCGCTTGACGGCTACGACAAGGCCTACGAGATGCTGGGCGACCTGCTGGGTATGAAGGAGCGTGGAGCGGAGCTGGGCGACTACTGCACCAAAGCCTACAACGAGACAAAAGACACTATGGCCAAGATACCCGAGAGCGAGCGCGTGAATATCGCTTACCTGTTAGGCGACTCGGGCCTGAATGCCATCGCTAAGGGTTCCTACCAGGGCACCGTTATCGACATGTGCGCCAACAACGTCGTGGTGGTTGACAAGGCCTCGGGCAGCGGAGCTGGCAACGAGATCAGCCTCGAGCAAATCGCCGTATGGAACCCCGACATGATCGTGTTCGGCACGAAGAGCATCTATAGCAAGGTGGGCGACGACGCTGCATGGGCCGGTATCTCGGCCATCGAATCGAAGAACTACTACGAGGTTCCCAGCGAGCCGTGGTGCTGGCTGAACAACCCGCCGACCGTGAACCAGATCATGGGCCTGCAGTGGCTTCCGCGCCTGTGCTACCCCGACAAGTTCGACACCAGCACCCAAGACGTGGTCACGAGCTATTACAAGACGTTCTACAACCACGACCTGTCCCAGGCAGACTACAACGAACTGGTCGCGAAGGCGCTGCCCAAGAAATAGCCGATCCCCGCAACCGAGCCCTCCCGCCTACGACCCGGCCTTTGTGCCGGGTCGTAGCATTGACGCCCCTCACCCTTACCTGCATTATCAAGAAATGCACGAATGCCCGGCACAATGCCGGGCATTCGTTGATGGTGCATTCGATCAGTTGCGAGAACTACTCGGCAGCCTTCTCTTCGACAAGAGCGTCGACCGCGGCGATGTCCTCGGCGCTAGCCTCGACGGCTTCCACGGCAGGAGCAGCAGCCTCGACGACAGCGGCCTTGGCAGCGGCAGCTTCGGACTTCTTCGCAAACTCCTCGGCACGCTTGGCCTTCTCGGCAGCCTTGGCGTCGCGCTCGGCCTTCTTCTTAGCCTCGGCCTCGGCGACAGCGGCGGCTTTCGCAGCCTTCTTGGCAGCCTCGCGCTCGGCAACCGTGTCCTTCGCAGAACCGAATTTGTCGGCAAAGCGCTGGACGCGTCCGCCGGTATCGACGAAGCGCTGCTGGCCGGTATAGAACGGGTGGCACACGTTGCAGATGTCGATCTTCAGCTCGGGCTTGGTCGACATGGTCGTGAAGGTGTTGCCGCAGCTGCACTTCACCGTGCATTCCATGTACTCCGGATGAATTCCTTGTTTCATATTGGTTCTCCTTTTCGGGCCTTGGTTTCCGACCAAGGCAAGACAAGCCTTTGCATGTTACCATAAGAAGGAGGGGTTATCGAGGAGAATTGCTCGCTACACCTCCAAAAATGCCTCATTCACGGTAAATCCGTACATTGCAGCGATGGCACGCAAGCCCGCATCGGGAATCGTGTTCGGGAAATCGCCGCCGCCATTCAGCAGCCGAGCCCGCACGTAGATATCCGCCGCTTTCTCCACCGTGTGCATAAGGCCGAACGTCGCATCGAAGTCCACCCCAGAACAGAACAAACCATGCTGCGCCCACACGCACGCCGCATACGCATCCATGAGGTCAGCCGTTGCCCGCGCGATATCCGGACCGCCCGGCACCATCCATGGCACCACGCCGATACCCTCAGGAAAGGCGATGACGCTCTCGGTCATGGCCTTCCACAGCGCCCGCGTAAACGTGCGCGCCTCCAGCGGCAATACCGCCGAGAGGGCCACCACGTTCACGGGATGCGCATGGTACAGCACCCGGCTGGCACCCTCGGTAGCGGCAGCGCGCGCTTCGTGGATGAGCACATGGCTGGCAAACTCGCTGGTGGGCATGCCGCCGTTCTTGAAGCCCCACACGATGCGCCAGGCATCTCCCTCGGCGTTCAGCTCCACGATACCCAGCGACGCATCGGGGTCGAGCGCCACGTTGCGCATGAACCCGCCCGCACGCGTAGCCAGGAAGAACGAGCAGCGCATGCCGGGGGCTGCCAGCCCAAGCGGCACCCAGGAGCTCGGCGTGTCGTAGAAGTACGAGCGACACGACGACAGATCCTCGGGCGTCAAGCGATACGTTGCGTTTCCGCCGTTGCGCTCATGCCATCCCTGGTCCCACCCATCGTTGCACAGGCGCACAAACCCTTTGACGAAACCCTGCTGCTCTACTGCCACGCCCGACACGGCGCCTTTCGCCATAGAGACGCCCTTATCCAGCATCTCCTGCGCGTCATCGAAAAAACCCATGAGGCCCTCCTCGATCGTAATAGATTTCCACCTATTATAAGAG
>NZ_JAVWUP010000018.1:0-32246 GCF_036667095.1 Gordonibacter sp.
AATGGCCTGAGCTTGTATCTGAGAGGCCTTGACGCTATAAACGACAAGCTGGTCTGAATAATGCGCTCGCTTATAGTCTGCACCTATTTCATCAAGGGTTTTCTCGAAAACAGAAACGGCTCTCTGACCGGCTGGTCCAGAAGAGATCAACCTGACCTTAAAGGAATCGCAATTGTCGGGGATTACAACGGTCGGCTCAAAGCGCTTAACAGCACTGATGCATGATATGGCTTGATCGTATTTTTCATAATCTGCGAATCGCGACGCAAGAGAGCGGGCTGAGTCGTCATCGGGAATCTGAAGAAGCAGCTCAGAGGAACCTCGCATCCCAACAACGCTGACGTTGTCACGAGCTCCGTTTTCAAGCATATCGATAACGCAAGATCGCTTTGATTTTGCCGTGTCTCTTCCATCAAGCTCGACTTCTACTACATGCGGAAGCTCTGGATTATGGGAGTCGAAGCTAACGGCAGCGGCAAAGCCAGTGTACAAATCCTCTGCGCGGGAAACTAAGGCATCGCCCTGCAAAACCCATTTCGGCTTGTCGCTGTTTCCGCCACCTTCAACGCGCAAGTTATCATCTGCTCTTTGCTCGAACCTTCTAATAGGCAAGAATTCCTTAGTCATTTTCAGCCTCCTTCTCCCTTACCGTCTTCGACACTTTCTGAATCTGCCTCATTGATAGCGAGGCTTTCTTTTCGATGTCATGCAGAGTGCATCCGCCTTTGATCAGAAACGCAATGTAGTCGTCCTCATCGCTGATGCCGTGGTTTCTCGTTAGGTAAGCTTCTTTCGCAAGCGTAATGACGTCGATCTTGTCATCTCCAGAAAGAGTCGCCGAGCAAAAAGCGTTCTTCACTATTGTGCTTAGGTCAGAAAAGCTGAGCCCCTCGAATAGGGGTAGGTTCTTCCTCTTCAAAGGCGCCGCCATCAATGGATCCACGTTTATCCGAATGTATTCGACGAGCTGATCTTCTCGCGGCATAGGGATTTCGACAACTTTATTGAACCTGCGCCAAACCGCCCTATCTAATAAATCTGGATGATTTGTGGCAGCAATCAAGATGCTTCCTTCGCCGAAGCTGTCAATATTTTGAAGTAGGCTATTAACGACGCGCTTTAATTCCCCGAGCTCGTTCTCGTCGTCCCGGCGCTTTGCCAAAACGTCAAACTCATCAAGGAACAGTACGCAGTCCTGCTTTGCAGCATATTCAAATATCTTTCTAATGTTCTTTGCAGTGCTGCCCAAGAGTGAAGAAACAAGCCCGTCAAGTCGAGCCGTTACCAACGGCAATCCTGTAGTTGCAGCTATATGCTTTGCGATACTGGTTTTTCCGCAACCAGGAGGTCCGTAGAGCAGTACATAATTGCGCGCATCGATTCCATGCTTGAGTAGTACCTCTCTCTTATCATACAACGCGACTATCGTCTCAACCTCATGCCTCACGCTGTCTGCAAGCACTAAATCGAGACTGCCAGGCAGGATAGTCTCCGTATCCACGATGTCCATCCGGCTTTCATGATCGACGGGTTTGTTTGACAGGCCGTCGAGTGAAGCCAGGTTGAATTTTTTGCCAGCTAAAGTCGTTCGGATTCTGCGCGCGAAACGGGCATCCCCTTCTTGCTCCAGATTGTCTGCAAGGGTTCTTGCGTAATTCAAAACTTTCGTTTTGTCGCCAGAAAGGCCGCCTTCGATGATTCTCATCACTTCGGTTTGCATCTTCTTCTCCACTTCAGCGAACGCGCTGTTCAATATGATTGCAAATTTTAGTCGATTATATACGCAATTTAGATGTTTGTATACGCATTATTACGTATATATACAAATATAGCGGTTCATAAACATAACAGCAAGTTATGATGTAATTGCATATTCCATGAACCTTGCATCCGGAAAGTTAGAGCAATTGATGCTGGAAATATGCATAGTAGCAAAGCGTGCGATTATTGGACTGCCTCATTCTTGCAGCCCACAGAGCACAGCAATCAACTACTCGCTTAGACGATGTATGAGGTTGCAAAGCGTTAAGCCGAAGTCAATTAGGAAGTCCTTCTGGGCATCACTTACTTCGGCTCTCTCTTTAAGCGATTCTTTGCTCGAATGCCTAAAGCACTGTACTTTATGTCGAAAGCTTTTGACGACTGCATCAGATACATAATCAAACGCTACTTCCGAATAATCTAACTGAATATATTGCCCATCGTCTTTAAGTAAATACTCTATAAGATTGCCTATCTCTTTAAGCTTCTCATCTTTTTCCATTTGCTCAAAACGCGCGTTTCGCGAAGAAATCAGTTCCATCTTTTTATTAAGCGTTTCACTGATAATCACAGATGACTCTTTATGCACAAAAGTCAGTTCGGAAACAATTTGTCGTCGCGTTGCATACCGGATCGTATTCCCCTCATTAAGACCAAGCGAGAATGCCCTATTCCTTATCTCACCGTAAACAAACGCGACGGGGTCTTTAGGAGGTCTGCTCAATACGTTCGGAAATTCCTTAATAGAATAACCGTGTATGTTCAGATAGTAAGCAACCAAATAAAACCAGCACTGACCCTCAACGGTTGACGGCTCACATTCAGGCTGGCATAAGCCCCGAAACTTTTCTATAGCTTCGTCTTCATCGAAAATATGAAACTGATAATTGCCGGCCTCACGCGCACCGTCAAAGACATTATGGGTGACATTAACATTCTCGACCAGAGAACGAAATTGATAGTAATAATCGTTCTCCTCTACGTTAGTAAGATAGTATTCCCGCAAATCGATCATATGCATAACCTTCCTGTAGAAACTTCGTTGAAATCCGCTATTCCTTTCCAACCAAAGACGTTTTCGGATACAGAACATAATGCGCATTTCCGACATGCGCGTTCTCGTACACACCCGATTTATGCCTTGAATAAATTACCCATCTAGCTGACTTCGGTACTATTCTCTTCACTAAGTCGATATAAGGCATATCGACCTCGGAAAAGCCAAAGCCCAACACTATTACCTCCTCAACAGCTGCCAGGGATTGAAACCACTGTAGGTTCAAAGCAATTAATGCAGGCACAGGCTTTGTTGTTTGGGAAATGAAGCTACACCTATACTCCTCAAGCTGATCCTCTTCGTAGTAGGGCTGAGGCGGAAGCATTCCTGCATCATCCACGTAAGCATGACCAATTACAAGCTTCTCATCATCGGTCCTACCATGAATATGAAGGACTTTCTTCGGGTTTGCTCCGTATGCTCTTTCGAGCGTGTCCGTATAGTTAAAGGTTAAATAGGCTGTATCTTGAGTATCAAAAACGATACCGTCATCATAGGCCGCAGACGTATCAATTTGCCTAGCCCATTCTTTGAATAGCATTTCGATTTTATTTGGATTGAACTGTTCACGAATAAGAGCCAAGTGAGCATTAAGCGCTGCGCTTTCTTGTTCCCATGCGTAATCTGAATCCTCGTCATAATCAATAACGTTAAAGACATTCCTTCTTAGGACGCCTGGCTCAAGATCACCCAAAGCAGCTTCGAACTCTTTCCAAAGCCCCTGCGGAAGGAGCTCTATCAGCAAATGAAATAACCATGGATCTTTTTGCTCAACATAGGATAAAAAATCCATGTAACCGCTCTTGATTCCATAGTGCAAGTCAAAGCCATTACCGATTATATATAAGCGCTTAACAGCTGATATCTTACTCATCTTAATCCTAGTTGGTAGAACAATACGATTCAAACACGGCGAATCGCCTAGATTAGAGCCTTGGGTTTTCCGTATGCCTTTATAAAACGCTGCTCTGCCTTTTTGTAAACCTCAACTAATGCGTCCTTCTCCTCTGCAATTTCCAAAACAACGATATGGGCGCACTCTTCGATCGGGAATATCTTTATTGGTAGTTCTCTGGCCGATTTCATATTCTCAATCAAAACCGATTCAAGCTCCGAATCGCTGTATCTGAGCTCATTTTGGCAGGTTTTAATATCGTTGAATATGCCTGGCCATAACGCGATTTGCGAGTTGTCGTAAGGGAAATAATACTTCGCATAATTCAGTAGTAGGTCAGGATAGAAGTCATTTCGCGCATCGTTTAAAACATAGTATGCGCTTACTGCCAGCTTATCCAACGCATCCTCAAACTGACCTTGTTCGATAAGAAAACTTGCATAAGTGTTGCAAGAGCTCCTGTAAGATTGATATTGCCCTTTTGATAGATAACCCTCGCATTGCTGGCTCAAGAATTCATGAATAACACTGAGGTATTCGTTTACAGGTTTTGAGCCAATTAGTCTTGCCAATGAATAGATGTCTAAATCGTATCTATCATGTCTATGGATATACAGCACATAGGCATTCTCTGCTACTTCATTTTTGCCAACTTCGGTCAATGCGAAATAACGATCAGGGCAGATACCAATCAATTCATCAGCGGGTATTTCCTCTTTAATCCTTGAAAGTAGCGCTTCTTTCTTTCCTGTCGTGGAAAGCCCGTGCGCCTTGAGTATTTCCTTTAAAACAGCCGCCTTCTCGTTCTGAAGTGAATCAAAAACATCGCCGACGCAGATGAAGCCGCGTTTTTCAAGCGATTCCAAAAGCTTATCGAGGTCTTTGACGCCGTATCTATACCACCAGAATCCCTGATATTTGTTACCTGACGTCTTAAACGAAGGCGCATACGACAACAAGAGAATTTCGTGAGGATATAACCCGTTCGGGGACGGCTTTAGCACCTTGATTTGCTGCGAAGCGGGAATTACATCAAGATTCGTTACTGGCGAAGAAGAGGACGTTGCGTTAATGGAAATATTCGGAATTGCGCCAGACGCTGCCTTGGCATCCCTAGATTTTTTGTTTCTCCCAAAAGAAAACAGTCCCATCGCATTTCCTCTCAACGCGCCTGATAGCTCATGCTGGCAGATGGTTAATGTCTGAATTACAATCTGCCGTCTGGAATGTCATTTCAATATGACAACTTCAATAATGTCTTTAATTATACGCCCGTCTAACAGCCTTTATCATGGGCAACACTGCAAGCAAATCAGCTCAAATCTATCGGTCGTTCGGGTTTGCGGCGGCCTGCGCAATAAGGGCAGTAAGTTTGGCTTGCGGCCGTACGCTGGTATACCGGCATATCGAAGACATGGCCGCACTCCAGCCCCTTCCACCACACTACTTTGCTTGCTGTAGGCAAAACCTCGCTTGGCTTAGCTCCATGGTTGAGGCGCGGATGCCACATATTTGCGATGATTGGGTTCACGGTTTGCAAATCATTAAACCCGGGCCAGCATTTCCTGTTGTTGCAATACGGGCAACCGGGATCGTGCTTCGGGTCCTGCGTGCGGTAGTTCACCTGCGTCGTCCACTCGTGACCTAGCTCGCATCGCCACCACAGGCTCTTGCAGGTGTTCGCCATGATCTCGGTTGCCTTCAGTCCGCCGTTCTTATCGGGATGAAGCTGGCGTGCGATCTTCGGATGCGTGGTCTTCAAATCGTTGAATCCCTTAAGCACATTGCGGTTGCTGCAATATGGGCATCCATTGTCGTCTTCACGCGTACGGTACGCTACGGCTTTGCGCCAAGAATGACCTTTCTCGCAAACCCACCAAGCGCGATAGCCGCTCCCGCATGGAACATCCTGCGCGGTCTTATCGCCGTTGCGCACCTTGTCCCATTGCGCTGCAATATCGGGATGGTTGCTTGCGAGGTCGTTATCTCCGACGACGACGCGGTAGTTGGAGCACACCGGGCAACCGTCGCCGTTGCTGCGCGCGACGACTTGGGCATCCCACACATGCCCGCACTCGCCATGCCACCAAACTCGCTTGGAGGAATTGAAGCGTATGTCCTTAGGGGTCAACTTGCCGTTTCTCTCGCCATCCCATTCTGCAACGAGCTCAGGATGCGCACTCGCCAAATCGTTGAGGCCACGAAGGAGTTTGCGGTTGGCGCAGTACGGGCAGCTGTCATCGATCCTCGGGTAGCGCGTTGCGATATCTTCTTTCCAGACATGCCCGCATTTCCCCTTCCACCAGATCTGCTTCTTGGACCAAACGGTAACATCTTCAAGGCGCAAGCCCTTGTTGAATGTCGGATGCCACTGCGCGGCGATGTCTGGGCGCTTATGGGCGAGGTCATTGATTTTAGGAACCACGAAACCCTGGCGTCCATGGCTGCACTTGGGGCACTTGCGCGAGGATTCCAGCGTGTTTCGCATGGATTCCTCCCACTCGAACCCGCACGTCGGGCAAAGCCACCAGATCTTCTTATGCGAACGGTCGGATACGCTGTTCGGCGTAAGCTCGCCGTTCTTCGTCGGATGCCACATGCCGAGCAAAGATGCATCCAGGCATTCCGTGGTGTTGAACCCGGGCAGTTGCTCGCCCCAGTTGCAGTAAACGCAGCCACCCTCGCGAAAGACGCGCGAGCGCACGCTCTCCTGCCAGGAATGACCGCACTCCTCGCTTTTCCACCAGACTATCCTGTTGCTTGCGCGAGTGACGTCGCCTGGGCCCAGCTCTGCATTCTTCTCGCTGTCCCATTCGGCCAAGATGTCCTCATGGTCGAACCTCTCGCACCACTCCAGAAACGAGCATCTCAGTCCGACGTCGCGCAGGTAGTACGTCCATTTCACGCTCGCCTGCCCGCCGCTTGGCCAAGGCTCGATATATTCAGGCCGCCCAATCTGCGCATCTTTCGCCTCAGCATCGGTGATCAACCGCTCGAACGGTTCGAGGACGTCTGCACACCCGTTTTCCCTAAGCCAGGAGCTCGGAGACTGACGCCAGATATGCGTCAGGCAGCCGGTCCACAGGTAAACCTGGTGACGGCTTGTAACCGATAGGCGGTCTGTATGGAAATGGCGGTTCTTAGACGAATGCCAGAGCTTCGCCAAGGCAGGGGCAAGCGTTGCGACGTCGTTGAATCCCGGCAGAACTTTCTGTCCCGAGCAATAAGGGCACAGCGCTCCTTTCGCAGAGCCCGTGCGAGCCGAAACGGAAGCGCGCCATTCGTGACCGCAGCTTCCCTCCCACCAGAAGATCTGCTTGAAGTCCGGAAACACATGATCAGGTCCGAAGGGGTTCCTATCGGACCATTCTGCGGCGATACCGGGGAAAAGCGCAGCAAGGCTATTGCGCTCGGGCACCAACGCGACGTTCGCGCATGCCAGGCAGTCATCGAACGAACGCTTGGTTCGTCTTGCCGGAGCCTCGTACCAGGAATAGCCGCAGTCGGGGCAGCGCCACCAAACCTTCTTCTCGCTCCTGCAGACGATGTCATGGGGACTCAAAGGAGCGTTTCTCTCGACATCCCACTGCAAAAGCAGCTTCTTGTGGCCGAAGGTGGCAGCGTATTCATCCAACGGCATGAACCTGTCGGGGCGAACGCCCGCCAAGCCCTCGAACGTCTCAAGGCCGTCTTCGCGGCGCTCATACGACGCGATGCACTGCTTCGGCTTGCGTGAGAATACCGTCACCTGAGTATCCGTCACCCGCACATCCACCCGCTCGGATGCGTATCTCTCGGGCACGCCGTAGTAGTTTCCGCGCACCTGCACGACACCATCGTATGAGACGCTGCACTTCTTCCAAGTTGCTGGCGTGTACGGAACGCTCGGCAGTGCCTGAAGCTCCGCCTGCTCCTCTGCCAAGAAGATCTGTCGCCTGCTTCGGCCTGCAGCATAGCTGAGCGGCCTATCGTTGTATAGCTGCACCAGACGCGCAATCGAATCGTTTAGCTGGTCGATCGATGTGAACGCCATGGCCTCGAGCGTGCCGATGATCGAGTTCGCCATGATCCGCACATGCCCCTCGACCGCACCTTTGTCAGTCGGTTGCGCTATGCGCGCGGGCAGCACGATCGTGTTGTAATGGTCGGCCAGGTCTTGGTAGTGGCGGTTGACCTCCTTATTCTTGCCATGGAACGTGACGCCGGTGGCAAGGTTGTCGATTGCAGTGTAGAGCGGTACGCCGCCGAAGAACTCGAACATGCGCATGTTGTGCTCAAGCCAGCTTTGCATGCCCATGTCTAGGCTTGCGCGCACGAACGTGTAGTTGCTGTACGGAAGCGTCGCAACGAAGAGGAATGCCGGGGTCACACGCCCATCGCGCCCGTGGATGGCTAGTTTTCTACCGGCCCAATCCAGTTGTACTTCCTCAGCGGCTACCCAGTTGACCAGCATCTTCGGGCGCGGATGCTCGCTTTTCAGCCACTCTCGCAGCTTCGCGCGGAAGGTCTTTTCCGCATATGGTTCCTCGTCCGCCTCGTTTGCATGTGCAAGATAGACCTCGTAGGCAGGCTGCCATTTCTCTGCACTGAGCTTGCCTTTGACCTCTTCGTCAATCCGAACGAAATCAGGCGGCTGCTTGCGGATCAGGTTCAGCGGATCCACCAGCTGCTCAAGCTCGTCATCTGAGAGCTGCGACGGCACCGACCAGCCGAGCCCAAGCTCAAGCGCACGGGTAGATATCGCATTGACCTTCGGTCCGCCGCACCCGCACAAAAAGCCCACCTTCTCGCAGGTGATGCCCGTCGAGCGCAGCTCTATGATCTCTCTGTACGGATAGCGCGCCATCAGAGACCCAGCCCGTCCATCGCCGAACGCACGCGCTCGACGCTTACCAAGCCGCCTTGCGCGAGCACCGCGCGGCATGCCTCGTCGAGGTTTACCGGATGCGGCTCCCGCGACAAGTCAAGGAGCTCCTTGCAGCGCTTGAACCCGGTCTGCTCTCGCTTCGCATCGCGCAGCATGAGTTTCATGACGCGCACGCAGCCGACGCCCACCTCGCGGGCGGTAGACAGGAAGCGATCATCCAATCTATTAGCGAACCAGCGGTGGTTCGGCGGCCTATGCTCAGGCAAGGTGACGACGTTATGCCCTCGCGCCTGGGCCAACTCTTCATGTACTGCGATGAGCTCGCCGCACGAGTAAGCCGATACACGGCCGCGCTCAAGGCAGACCTGGACGTCCGTTTCCACGTATTGCCAAGGCACGGAGTAACGTGCTCCCGCCATCGCGAAGTGGTAGTCGCCGCCTACGTGTCTGGTCGCCCATTTTCCATAGCCGTAAGCAACTTTCGGCAATTTCAAAAGCTGCGGCTTCTCGCGCTCATCGAATATCTGCCTGCGAGAACGGCCTTCTATGTAAGGCTCGTCGTTTGCCTGGGCGACTGCGCACGCAATCAGAGTCTCGGCCTCATCGAGGTTTACAAACGACTCACCTTTGAGGGCTTTCCTGACATGGCGAAGCACAGCAGAGGAATTGCGCACGTCTTGCGGCTTCGCCATGCGATTGGAGGTCTTCTCGGTTTTGGGCCTCGCCCCGAAGAGGACCGTCCTGAAGAAGTTCGCGAAAGCAGAGAGCGTCTGGCGCGTGGACTCGCCCGCATTTTGCATGGAAGCACCCACGAGCGTGCAGTCGGTGATATAGGGAACGCCTCCGAAATGGCGGTACGCCCGCTCCGCACAGCGCATCCATGCATCGCTGTTACATGAGCCGCTCAACGCCACGAACGTCCTGTCGCTCACCTCAAGCTGAGCCACGAACAAAAACCACCTTTTCTCAATGCCCTCGATCTTCAAGGTGATCTGCGACCAGTAAGTGCGCAGGTACTCGCCTGGGAACCACTCGGGGCTCTCCCCTTTGATGTTCTCGCGCTTCCACGCAAGCATTCCTGCGTAAAACGATTGGAAGGAATACGCCGTCACGCCGCTGCGCTGGCATGCCTGCAGGTACTCGGCATAGGCGTATTGGCGGCGGTACTTTCGCTGGGCGTCCATCTTCGAGACGAAATAGGCGTAATCAGGGCGTGCGCAGCGAAACCCCGGCTGCGCCTGGTGCAGGAACTCGGGAAGGGCCTTGTCCTGATTGGTATTTACAATGCCGCCAGCTTCGGGAGCCGCCTTGCCGTCAACGCCCCCTGCTATCTAAGTGTCTGCAGCCGCCTGGGATTGCTTTATGTAGCGGTACAGCGTCGCGCGGCTCAAGCCCGTCGCCTCGCAGATCTCGGATGTGCGGTACTGCCCGCTCGCATGCATCGCCAGCGCATCGCTTATCGCATCGGTATCCGCTTTCGGACGCCCGCCCGAATGGCCCGACGGAGCCTCGACGGAGGCGAGCAGCTTCACATGTTCGAGAAACCCCGCGCCGTCGCCTGTTGAGTCGACACCCTCATCAAGCGCAATGATCGACAGGTTCGCATCTTGGATAGCCATGAGGTTCGCTGCCACGGTCGACATCGACTTGCCTAGGGACTTGAGCGATTCGACGACCACGACGTCGCCCTCCTGCATGTTGCCCAGGAGGCTCTTGAGGCTTCCTTGATGAATCCGCTCGCAACCAGCACGTTCAAGACGCATCTCAGATTCCCTTGTTAAGGCCTTTTTGCCCGCATAGCCGACACGCATGACGTCAAATCCAACCTTTCGGGTTCGCATTAAAGTATGACGGAATTCTACCGCAAGGAGCTGCAACCGGTCGAAGGCATCAAAGGTTCGCCGCCGCTCAGAGCAATGAGACTGCCGAACTTCCCCTGTGCCCAGGAAAACCGCAGCAACTGACGAGCTGGACTGCCGGGTATGCGCGCATCTTCGATACCAAGCACCACGCAGCGAAGGCTCATCGATTCCCTCCCTCTCAAAGCCCCATGCAGGAATCAGCGCGAAGGCGGAGATGAAGGCACGATGCCCTCGCGAGCAGCCAAGTGATTCCCATGCGAGCCAAAGCGCCCAATCGAGACGCCATCGAAGACGCGGCAAGGGAACTACCACGTGCACATTACACCTTCACGTTGACGTTTCCAGATGGCGCACCTAAGACGACAGCACCCGCTGAGGCGACCTCTTGAACTCTGCAGGCTCATCGAGGACCCGGCTCTTCGCGCAAGGGCCGCAAAAACTTTTTGCCTGAATTTCCCAAGAACCATGATTCAAAAACTCAAGCGCTCCGCGTTTTGACTTTCTCCCTTGCACTTGGCCGGAACCCCGATGGCATGCGAGCCACAAGGTTCGCCCACAGGGGGCAAGCCGACAATCTTAGGAGGTCATCTTATGGAAACCACACTCAACGAAAAGGCAATGCGCGGCATCAACAGGTTCCTCGAGAACCGCGGCTTCGAGGTTCTCGCACAAGATTGGGCATATGGCTCCGATCACATGGACTTCGTAGCACGGGAGGACGACGAGCTCGTCTTCATCACCACCACCATTCGCACCGATGCCACCCACGGCATGGGGCCTGAGGAAATCGACCGAGACTCCGCAGAACGCGTGGCGCTTGCATGGCTCAAAGACCACGTCGAATCCCCCGAAGGCACCGTCCGCTTCGACGTCATCACGATGGTCATCCTGGGCGACCACAAGGCGCTCTTACGACATCACCGCAACTGCTTGGCTAGCGGCGACCTCCTCTAGCCACCTTCGCCCGGCCTGCCCGCAGCACCTTGCGGGCAGGTTGCGGCATTTACCCAGACAATGCGAACCCGAAAGGTTGGAAAACCATGAACGAGCCATACACCAGCGAAGGCAAGAAGGTCCTGAACTTCGAAGGCGCGGGAGCCGTGCCGCGCGGAGAATTGAGCAACTGCCGCATCCGCACCGCCTTCACCAACGACGCTGGCAAGCGCTTCTACCTCGAGATCATCGGATTCGAGCGCAAGGGCCACCCCTGGTTCGCAGCGAACTCGCCTGCAGGCTGGGTCCACGTCGGCCACATCGACTTCGCCTACGAGATCACCGACGGTGACGACGATGACTGCAACGCCCACCGATGCAGTTGCGAGCGCACCCGCTGCGTCAAGTACACCTACCAGGGAATCCTCGATTTCGTGAACGAGGAGTTCGGCTGCAGCTTCGACATGATCCGCGTCTGCGGGCTGCTCGACGGCTACCGCGTCTTCAACGACGAGAGCGGGCGCAAGGCCTACAACTTCGGCGACGAGTTCGCCTACTCCGACGAGGCGAGCTGCCGGGCGCTCTCCATCCGCCGCCATATCAGGGAGAAGGAGTCGAGCAGGGCAGCCGTCTGGAACGACGACGGCATCCTGCATGCCCGCTACTACTCGGGAGAGAAACGCGGCCAGCACTGGATCTACATGCTCGACCAGCCTTGCTGGAAAGACGGCATCCTCCTCAATCCCTAACCGCCCCCACGCAGGGGATGCAGCGTGCATCCCCTGAGATTTTTCCGGGGCTTCTCGCCCCGGACCCATCGGCAGAGGCGACGCCCCTGCACCCCGCATCTCGTTTCCACGTTTAGGTGAAAAGCACACCTTGCCATTAAAGCCTTGCATGGAACCTGCTCCTACTGGCAAGGGACGCGATGCTTTTCACGATTCTTTGCGCCCCGCAACAAACTTTGACCGTTATGCGCAAACACCGCTTCGCTATCAGGAAAACCACCGGCTCCCGCCTTCGCTTTACCCCTTGCCAAGGACCAGAACCCATGCACGCCCGTGCATGCGCACGGGCTTTTCGGCATTCATCAAGGTGCAGCTTGATTGAAGGGCGTCTGAATCAATTTCCATTCAAGGGCATTTGATTCGGCTTCGATCTTGCGCGGGGTATCCATTGCCCGCAGAAGTTGCCTTGTATTACGAGGGTATTGCAATCGCTGGGACACCGTGTCCCAGCCAACCGGCGCCGCAAGGACGCCAGAAGGAGGCTTTGACCATGGAAGTCTATGCAGTGAGCAATTACAAGGGCGGTGTCGGAAAGACAACGACCGCCGTCAACCTGGCGACCCTTTGGGCCGCACAGGGAAAGCGGACGCTGATCATCGATTTGGACCCGCAGGCGTCCGCAACCGATTTCTTCGGCTTGTACGAGAAAGCCGAGGCGACCGAGCGCAGCAGCATCGGGATGCTCTATTCAGACATGCCCGTGGAGCAGGCTGCGCACAAAACCGGGATCGACAACCTCGACTGCGTGCCGTCCACCATCGAGCTCATCGACCAAAACGAGCTCGTGCTGCGCGAGCAGAGGCTCAAGTTCGCACTCGACGATGCACAAGAAGACTACGACGCCGTGGTCATCGACTGCTCGCCGAACATGAAGCGGCTTGCCTTCAACGCCTACCTTGCCTGCGCCGGACGCGGAAGCGTCATCGTGCCGGTGAAGCTCGATGCGACCGTCATGCGCGGAACCGCGCTCACAGTATCGGCCATCCGCTCTATTGCCAACGCGCTGCGCATGCCGGTTCCCGACTACCGCATCCTGCGCACCATCGTGCCCGGGCGCATGACCAACGCCGAGAAGACCGGAGCCGCCGTGCTCGACAAGTTCTTCCCCAACGAGCAGCTGGAAACCGTCATCCACCAATCGACAAAGGTGGCAGAGGGCAGCTGGCAATGGCAGGCGGTAACCACGTTCGAGCCGTCGAGCAGGCCCGCAAAGGACTACGCCGCGCTCGCGCGCGAGCTTGAAACCATCACCGCTCGTGAAAGGAGCTAGGACCATGAACATGCAAGAGTATTTGGAGGAATGCAAGCAGGTAGACGTCGCCAACGTCGACCCCGACACGCTGCGCGATTTGGGCGACGTGGTAATCGACTCAACGCTCGACGACGACGCGCGCCTTATGAGCTTCATCGAGCAGATCGGCAACCCGTACTGCTACAAGTCCGACGGGCTCATAGTGAAGCTCTCGTTTGCCAACGAATGCTCGCTTGAGGACGCGCTCGCCCACTACATCACCATGAGCTCCCTCGATGACGTTAAGGAAGGCGATGCAGCATGAGCAACGCAGACCAGATCGCGAAGGGCTTCTCCATCAGCGGCCTTTTAGACGAGCGCGCGCAGGTGCGCGAGCGCTACCCCATCGAAGAGGTGGAAGTGTCTGCCGTGGCAGACAGCCCCGCAAACATCGCCTACTCCATGGATGCAGACGCCATAGCGCGCCTTGCCGCATCGATCGAGCGCGAGGGGCTCACCGACATCCCGCTCGCCCGTCGCCTTGATGACGGCAGCATCGAGATGATCAGCGGCCACCGGCGCAAGGCGGCATTCGCCCTTCTGTCGAAACGCGATAAGAGGTTTTCCAAGATGCCATGCCGCATCATGGACGGCATCGACGACAAGCAGGCGGAGGTTCTTCTTCATACCGCGAACTACCACAACAGGCAGCTAAGCGTGATGGAGCGCGCGGCGGCATCCGCTGCACTCGGCGAGGAAGTCGAGCGTTTGCGCGAGGACAACCCAGAGCTTGCAGGCGTTCGCAGCGAGGACATCAAAGCCGCGATCATCACCGAGCAGACCGGAAAGAAAATCTCGGGCAAGACCATCCAACGCCAGGAGTCACGCGCCCGTAAGGCTTCGACTCTGGCCCCTCAATGGCAGGCTGAAATCGAGCGCTCGGGAGTTCCCGACAAGGCAATCGATGTGCTCGCGAAGATGGATGAGGACAAGCAACGCCGCGCTTTCGAAGCCTTCGAAGAGGAGCAACCAGACGCCAAATCCACGGTCGCTTTCCTCAAGAATTTCGAGCGCTCCCCAGAGGCCGAGGCAGACTCGCGGCTCGTGAAAGCGCGTGCATACCTCGATGCATTCACTGCCGCAAAGCGCACCTTGACCAACGCGGACAAGGAGGTGATTTCCGACATAGCGCGTCTTGCAAGCCAACTTACCTCGGTTGGCTGATGCGTCAGGGAGTCCGGCTCGGAGCCTGGACTCCCTCTCTAAGCAAGCTACCTATTACGTAATACATACGTAATACAGCGCTTGTTTTCGGGCTTGCACGGCAGCTTTCAGCCGCCGTCAAGGCATGCGCGCCATGGGTGTCACCCAAAGCGCGCATGCATCCGAAAAGCAGCCCGCACGTCCAGCACCGCATGGATGCGGCGCGGGCCTGACGGTCTGCAATACGGGGGATTCCCCGTGCCCCTTACAACCACAAGAAGCGCCGAACGCAATGCGCTTTTTTCGGCACCTGAAAGAAAGGAACTACCATGTCCTATCAATACACCTACTCCTGCCGTCTCGACGCCGATGACAAGTCTCGGTTCTACGATGGCGCGAAGCGCTTCGACCTCTCCCCATCTGAATACCTGCGCTACTTGATCTGCCTCCCAAACGAGTTTCATGACGGCGAGATTAACGGTCCCGTCGTAGTACTCGACCGCAAGTCCGTCTCAGGTATCCGTCGCGAGATTGTCCGCTGGGGCCATCACTACAATCAGGCTGTGCATGCGCTCAACACCTTGGCGCTTGCAACCCGCAAGCGCGGCGAGCTCGACATCGAGTACTTCACCGTCACCCTCGACAAGATCTCGGAGAAACTCGACATCGTCGAAGTCGGACGCCAGGATGTGACCGCAGCGCTCACGGAACTCGTTTCCTTGCCCAAGGTTGGCGACTAGCCATGCCGGTGCTTAAACCAATCGCCGGGCATACGTCAGTTAAAGGCGTGCGCGACTATCTAATCCACGATGGTCGCGCACTCGCCCAGGATTTCTTGAATATGTCGTGGGACGACCTCGAGATGGAATCTGCAGAAGAGGGTTTCAAGGAAACGTTCGATTGGGCTGATGAGATGGATACAACGCGCGAAGCTTTCGGTAATAATGAGAGCTGGCATGGCCTGCGGGCGCGCACCTACATGCACTACGTCTTGTCGCCAGACCCGGAAGACAGGGTTTCTCTGGAGCAGCTGCGCAATCTGTCAAAGGCATGGGCGCATGAGAACTTCCCCCACCACGAGGTTGCCATCGTCTACCACGAGGACAACGAGTCGGCCATCCCGCATGCCCATATCGTCGTGAACAACACCGACATCGAGTCCGGTTATCGGCTGCAGGTGCCGAAGCCTCGCGTGCTCTACAAATCGCTTCAGAACCTTGCCAAGGAAAGGGGCCTGTCTTTCTTTGCCGACGAGAAGCCGATGGATGCGCCCAACGACGGATTCGCCGCCTTCTCGGCAAAGCGGAGCTCACGCGTAACCCAGCCGCGCAGCAGGCAGGAAGTCTATATGCGCCGCGCAGAAGCCGAGCTTTCCGACAAAGGCGAGTACTCCTGGGTGGCAGACATCCGCAGCCGCGTGGAAGTTGCGCGCAGCCTCGCCTCAAGCATCGGTGAGTTCCAGCAGATTGCGTCGATTCTGGGCATCGAGGTTCAACCCAACTCAGCCAAAGCAAAAAGGCCCGATTGGATATTCGTCATCGCAGAGCATCCCACCTGGAAGATCTCCGGCGAGAACCTTGGACTCTCCTATGGAAGGACAGCTCTTGAGGCCAGATTCGCGCGTGCTGAAGTTGGTGTGACGGAAGTTGACCGGGCGAAGTCCATCCTCGGCCAGGCAATGGACTTCATTGAAATCGAGGACTACGAGCAGCTCACCGTGATTGCGCGTGCCGTAGGCGTCAACTCAAGGTTCGGCATCACGTGCCTCGATGACTATCAAAGGCGCATCGAAAGCATCGAAGCGAAGCTCGAATCAGCGGAATCGCCTGCGCAGACAGCCAAGTTGTCGTGCTCCCTGAATGCATTGGAGTCGGCGCGGCAGGTCAGCCTTGAAAAGGGGCTGCTTCCCGAACACAGGCCAACAAGCGCTAGAAAGCAAGATGATGAAGACGACGAGCGTCGTTATGGCAATGAGGTCAACAGACGCACGCGCAACCGCGCCCAGAGCGCACTCGCACGCGTTGAGCGCAACAAGCACAGGTAGGAGTAAAGATGAACATACAGATCTTTTACGACAACGGGCGAATAGACGAGTTCGATACCGAGAACTTTACGCTGCCCCAGCCCTACGAGGGAGCGAACATGCTCACCAATTTCGAGGTGCGCTTCGACAAGCTGGGAACCGAAAGTCTTTGGCTTCATGCGCACTACTACGATGCCAATCCTGCCTATCTTCAGGAAACCCCACCAGGCGAAGTCCCGGTTGCGCGCAGGAAGATGGGCTGGAGGTTCCTGCTTGTTGATCATCGCGAGATCGACCAGGTGGCTCGCATCGTCGTCGATGGTGAGAACGCAGGCTGGCGGCAAGGCGGCATGTTCGTCAACGGCATCCGCTTCACGCAGACCGCACGCGTCTGCTGCCCTCTCAAGGATTCGGCTTCGCTTAACGCTCGCGCCGTGGCCCTGCATGACTATCTAGCTAAAGCACACAAGGAGCTTACCGGAGACGAGGAGGCACTCTGCTCGATGTTCGGGTTCAGCGCCCAGGCATATATGAACGTTTGTCGCGAGGAAGCAGCACAACCCAAAAAGGACCAAGCTGCGCAAGATGACAAACCAAAAGAACAGGACAAGAGCTGGATTGACCAAGTGAAGGAGGAGAAGGGGAAATGAGAATCGTACTAGGTTTCTTCAAGTGGCTATTCAAAGCCGTTTTTCGCATCTTTATGTAAGGAGATATGACACCATGAAGATTAAAGATAAATGCGTTGCAGCCAAGACGTATGTTTTGAAGCATAAGAAAGCTAGCATCGGCATAATTGCCGGAGCGAGCATTGTGTTGCTGATAGTACTTGTGCTTTGCCTTTGCAATTGCTCGGGCAATAACGAAGCTGCAGGAAACATCACCGACCAAGATCCTATAGGCGATATCACGTTTGCTCTTGGCTTCAACAAAGATGGCAACCAGGAAGAGGCCACATCGGACAATTCTGAAGAAAACGTTTCTGATGGCGAGGTTTCAAACGAGCAAACAAATTCGAATAATGCACCTCAAGAAGGACAGCAAGCACAGCAAAGCCCTGAAACGGCTTCTGAGACTCCTAAATCCTCAGCAGGTAATACAACCACCGACAACGGCAGTGATTCTTCGCAATCAACCCCTCCAGCTGCGCAAGAACCTGCCAAGAAATGGGTTGTGGATTACAAGAAAGTTTGGGTTGAGGATTCAGCAGCCTGGACCGAATCACTGCCGATTTATGGGCGCGAGGAAATAAGCGTCTGCAACATCTGCGGAGCCACAATTACAGGTAATGAATCAGTGCATGGCAAAGCGCATATGCTTGCGGGTGAAGGGTCTGGCCATCACACCGAAACAACCAAGGTGATAACTGGCTACGACTCCGTATATCACGAGGCAACAGGCCATTATGAAACCGTCGAAAACGGTGGCCACTGGGAATAATATATAGAAACGCAGCCGATTCTCTCTGTTGGAGGATCGGCTGCGCATAGGTTTAAGCATGAAGAAATTTGGATATTACTGGCTTTCCAAAACACTGAACCACATATAAGAAGGAATCCTTAATCCAGCTTCAGTCTGAGCGAATGCCTTAGGGTGTACGATGTATGACTGCCCTACACGCTTATTAAAACGCTTCTTAAAACTATCGTAGGAACTTGTGGTGTAGTTCGTGGAGGATTTAACCTCAACGGGATCAATCTTGAAATTCGTTACTCCCCCAGATGACAACAAGAAGTCTACCTCAATATCGTTCCGGTGCTTTTCTTCGGAATAATGCGTATAGAAGAACAGCTTTCGACCAGAGGCTACCGTAGCCTGAGCAATCAGGTTTTCGTGCAACATGCCTTCGTTCAAGGATAAATTGCCGGCCAGAATCTTTCGATACAGTTCCTGCGAGCTTATCTCGTTTTCTGAAAAGGCAAGGCTTACCAACAGCCCCGTATCTGCCATATAGCACTTAACGCTCGAATCATCCAAGGTTAAAGCGAGCCCGGTATTCGGGTTCGTGCTCTTAAAGCAAAGGTTGCACATCATGGAATCTTCAAGCCAGAATAAAGGATCGTCATAACGGTTGAATTCACCGTTGTCGTCAATTTTGCTTAAAACGATTTTCTTATCATGCGTGGAAAGGTAGCCAGGGATATATTCGAAAAGCGCAGAGACTTTTGAACGATATTGTTGCGCAATCTTGTTAATATCCTCGCGATACAAGCCAAGAATCTGGCGCTTAGCGCGGTCGGCGGCTTCGAAGTCAAGGTTACCTTCAAAGTATGCCACTACGCTTTGCGGCATACCACCTACCAGCATATACTCACGCACCAGATGCGTTGCTCGTTTATGAAAGCGATCAATCAGAGGTTGTTTTTGCTTATAGCATTCGCGAATATAATCAAGTAATTGCTCTTCTTGGGCAGCTAGAAGAAACTCAGGGAATGTAAGAGGATGCATCTTGAGCTTCTCCTCTTCAGACGGGATGACGATGTTTTTAACATTTTCATGAATCGATATCAATGAGCCCGTTTCAAGGTAATCATAGCGACCATCGGCAACAAGATATTTAATTGCCTGACGTGCTTGTGGAAACATCTGAACCTCATCAAAGATGATGAGTGATTCCCGCTCGTAGAGCTTGACCCCATATTCGATGGAAATCGTTTGGAAGAACCTATCGAGGTCCAATAGGTTTTCACTAAAGTTATCTTTGATCGTTTTTGAGGCGAGGGCAAAGTCGACCAAGGCAAAGGACTTGTAATTTTCTTGACCGAATTTCTTTGCAATCGTAGATTTACCAATACGACGTGCGCCTTCTATCAATAATGCAGTTGAACCGCTTGAACGGGATTTCCACTCGAGCAATTTACTGTAAATGCTTCTCTGAAGTTCCATATCTACTCCTATGCAGCAATACTAATTCAGCAGTGCGCAAAGTATTATATCGCAATATTGCGGAAGTGCGCAAAGTACGACATAGCCAAATTTGCGGCAGTGCGCAGGGTGTGCCAAACGCAAAAGGCCGTAGCCTGGCGCTTGCGCGCTGGGCCACGGCCTCATTGTTTGACTAGCGCAAGGCTAGTCGATGCCTAACTCCCGTTCTTGCTGGGAGACAGCACCCGATACTTTGCAGCAGCAGAAAGCCAAAAGCATCGAAAGAGATATCAAAACGCCAGCTATGAAGAGAATCATTCCTCATCCTCCCCTAGTTCTTCAGCGCTATGAGCACGTTTACGCTTCAGAGCATAAATACCGCTCCCAAGAGCAGTAGATCCAGCCAAAGCAGCCATCATCACGAGCAATGCTGGGAAGGTATCGCCAGTCTTTGGCGGCTTGGAAGGATTCCCTGGATTTCCAGGAGTATCCGGCGTTGCCTTATCCTTCATTTCAACCTTCTGGATATCACCCGTAGCCTCGACGGTGAATCGCACGTCTTCTGCTACCTCGTAGCCTTCAGGCGCGGTGGTTTCGCGCAGAGTGTAATCACCTGGCTCCAAGCCATTGATACGATGCACTTCGCCGTTAGTTACCCATTCGGCAATAACCTTGTCGTTCGTATCGATGATCTGAAGATGCGCGCCAGGCAATTCCTCACCCGTAGCGACATCAGCCTTCGAGATATCTACCTTAGTGTAATCGTCCTTCATTTCAACAGCCTGCACTTCACCGGTTTCCTCGACCGTGAAGTCGATTGAGTTGGTAACCATGTAACCTTCAGGAGCAATGGTCTCGGTCAAGGTGTAGTCACCAGGCTCAATGCCGATGATGCGATGAGCCTCTTCGGTGGATACCCATTCCTCGATGATGTTGCCGTCCTTGTCAGTCACTACAAGCGTAGCGCCTGGAAGTTCGGCACCTGTGGTCAGGTCAACCTTCGTAATATCGAGAATTGTTGGCGTGTTTTCGAAAGTAAGCTCAAGCGTATCGCTGAACTGAGCACCTTCAACATCCAATCCAATGAAGCCCTGGTCGTCTACCTTAAACGCTACAGGTTCGGTACCTTCTGGTACGAAGTAGCCCTCAGGAGCATCGGTTTCTTCAATCATGTACTTGCCATGAGGCAGGTAAGACACGTCGGCCGTGCCGTCAGCACCCGTGGTTACATCAGTTTCATAAGCCACAGAGAAGCCTGGATCGATGTCGTCAACAACTGCGCCTTCGACTACCTGCCAGATATGGAAGGTAGCGCCTTCCAGGGCCTTCGATGCATCAGTGCTATCAACCTTCAAAAGCTTACACGTGGTAGGCATATCAACCGCATCAAGTGCTTCGACAACGATTGGCACCAACTGGCCCTGACTTACGATATTCAAGTGATGCTCTTCGGTATCGAGTGCCCAGCCCTCAGGACTCTTAGTTTCGTATGCCACATAGTTGCCAAGATAGAGGCCTTCGATGGAAGCCTTGCCTTCCTTATCAGTGGTTACATAGCCCACGATCTCGCCATCAGCAAAGCGAACGGTGCCGTCACCAGTTACGACGTTACCTTCGGCCTTGATGCAGTATTCAGCGCCTTCAACTGGAAGCGTGGTAACGCCATCGGTCTTTACAAGCTGAATCTCAGCACGAATTGGCGCATCAGCATAAGTGATGGTGATTGGATCGTCCCACGTGCGGTATTCGTCAACCGTAAACTCGATATCCTCATCACCCAATACATAGCCTTCAGGTGCCTGAACCTCATGCAAATAGTACGTGCCCTCATCGAGCTTCATAGGAAGCGTGCACTTGCCGGTAGAGAGCGTCGTCCATGTATCGATTACCTTATCTGCGTAATGGTCGGTATAGGTAACAAGGTTGCCGTCTGCATCCAACAGTTGGAAGGAGCATGGCAGCGGAATGGTCTTGCCCGTAGTGGAGTCAACCTTCTGAATAGTCAAAGGTGTCTGCGGGATATGGTTTGCAACGATCTGAACCAAATCATACTGCTGCTCATCAGAGATGGTGATTTTCCAATCATCTACGCCAATGAGCTTGATGCCATAGGTATCCTTGATGTGTTGCGCAACACTGTCGGGAATCACTTCATGCACGGTGTAGTTGCCGTAAGCAAGAGCTCCCGTCCAACCGCTTTGGCGATGATCCTTCGTGGTTGCAAAGCCGTTTTCGTCGGTAGTGATGGTGGTTACCACATCACCTGGCTGCACCAGCGCACCCGTATCAGGAGATACGACAGCCTCAGCATTGTCATTGATGATCTGGAACTGGACGCCTTCGATTGCGATGCGCGTAAGCTCCTGATCTTCCTCATCATTGTTGGTGGGAACTTCCTTCATCAAGCGATAGTCGCCACGCTCGACGGTATCAGGTGCAGTTGGCGAATTGTACGTGTAAACGCTTTCGCCCTTAGCGCCGCTATCGGTGATCTGAACGACAAAGGTTTTAGGAGTGCCGTGGTTGCCATCATCGAGGTTGTAGCCTTCAGGGGCCTTGGTCTCGGTGATGAGCGCGGTACCCAAAGGAAGGCATGCCGTGGTGCCGTTCTGCTGGTGGTAAAGGTCTCCGCCAGACACCTTATACTCGTCTGCATAGTAAGCAAAACCATCCTCGTCAGTTGCGAAGACCCATGTGTTGCTTGCGTTACCTGATGCACGAGCAGCGTCTGCGCTTGAATAGAAGCCATCGAAATATTCGACAGTGAACTCAGCGTTAACGAGCTTTGCCGCACCTTCTGGCTTGTTTGCATTGGTGGTTGCGTTTACCTTACCCACCAACATGCCAACAGGGTCAGAATGAGGCGTGTCGTAAACAATGCCGCCATTTACAGGCGTAGTCTCGTCGCTCTTAACAGTAACGGTATAGATAGTGTCATCCAGGTCCATACCTTCAGAAGGCTCACGTTCCTGAACATAGTACGTAGCAGGTTCGAGCTCATCCGCCTTTGCATAACCGTTCTTATCGGTAGTAAGAGTCTTCTTCAGATTCTTGCAAGCAGAATCGGTGTAGACGCCATAAACGGCACCTTCCAGCGAATAGCAATCGTTGTTCTTGCTTACGTTTTCGTTGGAAGACTTCTTGATCAGATCAAGTGCACCGTAGGGCGTGTACTTAAAAGACAAGATAAGCTGCGTGCCTTCGCCGGTATAGAGCATGTAAGCGTCGAAGTTGTTAGGGACTTCACCCATACGTGCAGCGATCTGACGACCAGTAGCATTGCCATTGATCATCGAACCATCCGAACCAAAGCCAATGACATTCTTGCGCACCCAGCTACTGAAGTCTTCAGAGCAGCCATAGAGCGCATAATCGCCATTGCTTGAGAAGGTATCGGACAGCAGGATATGAGCCAATGCGGCATAGCGTGCGCTTGTCATCTCGCCACCGTCAAACCACGTACTTGGCCACATGGACTTATCGAATCCTGGGCTGCCGTAGCTAAACCATAAGTCAGCAACCGTCTCAGCACTGCGCCCACTTGATGCATTAACCGCATGCTTGGTGTAGTTGCCGCTTGAAGGTGTTGCGGCAGACGGATTGCCACAATAAGCCATCTCGCCATCAGCATGCATCCAACTTGTCATATAGCCGCCGTAATAGATTGCGCCACCAATCTCAAGATCAGCGCTATCGGCTGCATAGGCATCCTTGATAGGCGACGCCAAACCCGTTGCAACCGTGCTCAGGACAAGGACGAGCGCTAGGAAAGCGCGCAGGAACCTGCCCTGCGCGCCGGATTGAATCTTCTCCATTTTCGCCTACTCTCGATCCTTGGGACGAGCCTCATGGCCGCCCTTCGCCTGGGCCTGGGAGCCTTCCCGCGCAGTGTTCGCCCTTTCGTCGAGCGAAACGCCGTGCTCCTGCAAGTAACGGCTGCGGGCCTGCGCCATCGCCTCCTTGATCTCGGCTGGCATCACCTTCACGGTATCCTTCTCCGGCTTTCCGCTCTCGTCGAGCACGGGCTGCCCTTCCTCATCCAAAACCGTGCGCTTGAGCCAAACCTCGCGCTCGGTGAGCAGCGGCACGTCGCGGTAGTTCTCGCCGCGATAGCGAGACTCGTTCACGAACAACGGGCTGAACTGGTATCCGCCCATGTCGACGCCGTTGATGATGGTGCCCTTCGGCAGGGTTACCTGGTTAAAGGTCTTGGCCTCGCCAGTCTCCCTGTCTGCATATTCGATATCGGTCCTGACAAAGTTCTTATGGAAGGTCAGATAGGTGTTTTTCTTCTCGGTCATAGTCTTTCAACTCCTTCTTTGTTGGTATGTGAGCGCAGGATTCCAGCGCTTCTGGAATGAACCGAAAACGTGTATTAGGGCGGCATGGCGCCTCCCCTCTTTATTGGGTTGTTTGAAGTGGGACACGATGTCCCAGGAATAGGCTTTTTTACCCGCCGACGATGTCGCGTGCCCAGCTGCCGCTCTTAACGAGCGAGAGTATGAGCAAGATGCACATGGCGAGGTATTGGAGCGCGTAGGTAAGGCCGTTTGCAATCGAGTCAATGGGCGTTCCTGTGCTCGGGTTCGCCGCGTTGAGGCCGCCGAGGATAATCGGGAAGGAAATGAGCAGCACCAAGATGATGATGCCCGCCAAGCACACAGCCACGAAATTCTTAATGTAGCCGATGCCAATCTGGCGCGTGTCCTCGGTTCCCATCAAAGCTAATGGAATTGGCGAGAAGGCGGCCATCAGATAGAGCTGGATCGCTCGCGCCCAGGAAACGACCAAGGCCACGATATAGGCGACCAGCACGACGACCCAACTTATAAGTGCCACGATGAGCATCGCCACAAGCGAGGCAACATCATCGTCGGTTGTCACAATCGACACTGCGTTCAAGTCGATTGCCCCGCCTGTGCCGAACATATCGATGATACGTTCGATGGCAAGCTTGCTCACCGAATAGATTGCCGACATGATCTCGAAGCTGTTCTGGATGAGAAATAGGAACACTGCAAAGAACACCAGCAGGAACACTACTTCCTTAACGCCTGGCAAACTCGCATTACCATCCATGCGCTGCGATATCTGAATGAGCTTGATGGTGAACACGAACGAGAGCACGCCGCAGCCGATTGGAAGTATCGCTACCTGCCAGACGCCGTGCACGAGCGAATACATCGTCGTGTTGCCCGCCGACCCTAGCATTGAATCGAATCCCGCAGCCAAGATGCCGTCGTAGCCTATGGACTTGAGCATGTTGATCTGGTTGCTGAAGATCCAGTTGCAGCAATCGCGCAGCACGCCGCAAAGCCATTTGTTGATGTCGTCAGCGATTGCCGCGAAGGCGAAGTTTGGGAAGAGCATCAATGAGCTCAGCACCAGAAAGGTGGCTGCAAACGCCAAGGCGAACCTCCGGCTGCGACCCACGTTACCGATTGTTTCTATCATTCACTCACCCCACAACCGTGAACGTCGCAGGACCGCGTGCGTATTCTACGGTAAGCACCGTTGCCGCCGCATCATCGCACGTGAAGTTAGCCGTCACGATATGCTGCGCGTAATCTACAACGAGGGTGTTGGCCCAAGTTGCTTTATGCGCAGTAGGTGCGCACGTGTGTGCATAATCGCTTATTGCCGCTTGAATACCATCGGTGTTTCCGCCAAGCAGCTCCCTGAATTCATCGTTGATGCCAACGATTTCCAAAGGCTGCACGTTGATGCTTCCCTGCGAGTAACTCTTTGCCAGTTGGAAGTCATCGGATGTCACGACATATGAACCATCGTCGCTCTGCCTTAAGAGGATCATTGAATCCTTCACGGTGCCGTTCTCTTGGTCGAGCTTGAGCATGATGGTCGTCTGTTTGCCCTGCTTAGATACCGAATTGATATCGAAGGTGGAAAGCTTTACCGCAGTGCCATCGCTTTCGACATAGCGTCCATCCTTGAAGGTTATGGACGTCTGGCCGTTTTCCGCAGTCCAGGCGTTGCCCTTCAGCACCTCAAGCGAATCGGCTTCGCCCGCGGGCAGCTCCTGCTCTTGCGTGCTTTGGTCTGACTGGTTAGCCGCTCCTTCCTCGATAGCCGCAGAGTCAGCCTGCTCCTGCGGGGGTATCTGATGCACTAACGTGCAGCGCACCACCGTTGATGCAACTAAGATGAGCATTGCCCCGACAGCCAGGGCAAGCAGCACCTTCGTTTTGTTTGTCATATATTCTCTCCTTTCCAACCTGCGCAAATGAACTCTTTACCTAAAAGAGAGGGCGCAAGTGAAATAGTTGATGCCAGTTGCCAAGGTGCACACGGCCCCGGTATGCGGCTCGTGGATATATTGGTCGCCTCCCACGTAGATTGCGACGTGCCCAGGCTTGTACAGAATGTCGCCTGGTTGCGCCTCGCTCAGAAGCTTCGGCGTACCCATGGCGTACTGGTCTTCGGTGTAATGAGGGATGCTAATTCCAACCGTGCTGTAGCAATACATCGTCAGCCCAGAGCAATCGAGCCCCACGCCAGGAGTCTCACCGCCCCAAACGTAAGGAACTCCAAGCTGCGAGTAAGCTGCCTGAACAATTGCGTCTCCATTGGCAGCCATCGACTCATATTGCTCGACCGTCATGCCATCGAAGCGATAGAGGTTGTAGGTCTTCATGATCGACTGAAGCGTCTGAACGTACTCGCTACTCGTGGCATAACCGGCATCTTTCAAGCCTTCGGCCATCTTGTCGGAATCATGCTTCTCCATAGCCTCTTTGATAAGCGCGTTTTGCGAATAGCGGCTGTTTTGCAAAAAGACGCGGCTTCGGAAGATGATGCAATCTTTATGGGACTTGAAGCTGGTGAACTCATCCATGATGGTCACATGCTGGCCGTTATACTCTTCGCCAGTTTGCCAACTCGAATGCCCCGTCACTTCTTCAGCCAAGCCGTAGCTCGATGCCCATTTGATTCCAAAGAGGTTGTTATCCTGCGTGGCCAGGCCGCTCAAGTGATCGCCCACGCCAGACTCGCAGATAATTTGTGCGATAGTGCAGCCAGCAGGGTGCCCGTATTTCTCCTGACACTCTAGGGCCGTAACCACCATTTCTTGCGTGATATACGGTGGAAGCCCTGCAAGGCTTTGCTTGCTCGCCTCGTTTTCCCAGAAGCCGAAAAGCGCGCTGATAAGCTGTGATACCACCATCATTGCAAGCACGAATGCGAGGATGCCAGCCAATACACCTGCCAGCGGAGCGAGCGCTGACGAGGCAATAGCCGCGATGGTCTTGCCGCCCTCGGCTTTCGCCACAGTTGCCGCACCCGTCTCGGCGGCCTTGGCCTGGGCAGCATGGGCCTTGAGCCATGTCCTGCGCGATTGCATCTTCGCGTTGGCCTCGGCGGCTTTCACCTTCGAGACTCCCGCAGCGTTTCCCTTTGCCTTTGCTGCGGCAGCCGAATTGCTGGGACACGATGTCCCAGCAATTTGAGCCTTCTTGGCATCTCCGGCAGATTTAGCCGCTGAAATCTCAGCGCGACGCCGCCTCAGCGAGGAAGCATCGCTTGCGGCTGAATAAACATCTGATGCACCTTGCGTTTCATCAGCCTCGTCCATCTCGGCAGCGGCCACCGCCCCGATCTTCAGCCTCATGTTCCTATGGGATTGCATCGCCGTTGCAGCCTGTGAAGCGATATTGCCTGCCGCTTGGTCTCCCGCATCCGCATCCGACCCAGCACCAGAACGCAATGTTTTGCTAGCTGCGCTCTTGAGGACCTTCGAAGATCGATTGCCATCCGACAAGACCGATTTAGCGGTGTCGCCCGTCTGCTTCACCAGACCAGCGCTAACCGCATCGGTCTTGCCGACCTTGGCAACGCTTTCCACCGAATCGCTTGTCCGTGCGAACTCTGAGGTCTTCGCCGCACTGGAATGCTTCGCGATATCCTCCATGGCTACTCATCCAGGGAACTAGCTTGCAAACTCGCACGCCGCTTGCGCTTGCGACCTACGACCTCGTCAGGCTTGGTGGTCCAGCCGTTATACAGGAGACCTATGTCGAAGTCGTCTTTCATGGGAACGCGAGAAGAACCGGCGATGAGCAAGCCTTCGCCCGCTTTGACGGATTCGTCGATATAGGCTTCCTCGGTCGGGCTCAAGTCGAGCAGATCGACCCATGCAGCACGGTCTGTCGGCGATTGCTTGAAGATTGCGATGAAGTCTGAATTCTGAAGCATGCCTGAACCCGTTGGATGCTTGAACATCTTCTCGGCATTTTGCGTGATGCCCGTGCAGACAAGATTGAACTTTCGGCCTTCAGCCCAGAAGCGGGAGAAGTAGCTCATGATGGCCGGATGGTCGAACAGGCTTTGGACCTCGTCGATGTAGAGCCAGGTTCGAACGTTACGCTCGAAGTTGTAGTACATACGGTTGCGCACTGCTTCCAATGCAGCCAGCATGCCGAATACGCGCATGTTCGAGCTCAAGTCCCTGAACTCGATATTGGTGATGCGGTTGTTGAACGTCACGTTGGACTGGTTGTTGAAGAAACTCAAAGCACCGTTGACGTATCGCTCGTAGCGCAAGGCGATATCGCGTGCCTCAGGTTCAGGCTGCTCCTTCATGATCTCGTAGAAGTCGCCCAGCTTAGGCATGCGTCCTTGCCCGATGGCCTGCTCGTAGGCTATTTCAACGCAGCGGGCGATAAGCGACTTATCCGACTCGGGCAAGCCTTGATTGCCTTCCGACATCGTCGCCGCCGACAGCGCCAAAATGGCTTCGATTTTGAACGCCATCTGGCTGGTATCGGAGAGATCCTCGACGTCGGACAGGTCGAACACGTTCATGAACGTATCGGTATCCGGCGAGAAGCGCATGTTCACGCCTCCGAACATGTCGAGCAGGCTCGAGTACTCGCCCGCCGGGTCGAAGATGATGATCTCGTCGTTGGGGTACAGCAGGATGGTGTTGGTGATCTCTCGCTTCACGAAGAACGACTTGCCGGAACCGGGCTTGCCGCACACGAACCCCATCGGGCTCGCGTACATGCCGCGATCCACCAAGATGAGGTTGTTCGAGAGCTTCGATTGGCCCATATAGCCGCCGTGCGGATGGCTGATCTCCTGCGTGGCAAATGGCATCTGAATCGCCACCTGCGCGGTTGTCACCATGCGCGACAGATCCACGTGGTTGTGCGCCAGAGGCAGGATGGAGTTCAAGCCCTGACGCTGGCGGTAGGCCAAGGTGTCGAGCTCGATGGAATTGCGCCTTGCCGTGCTCATGATCTGCAGCACCTGCTCGTCAAGCTCTTCCAAAGTCGGCGCGTAGGTGTAGACGAGGCCGGTGAACACGAAAAGGCGCTGGTTCTTGTTCTGCAAATGGAACAGCAGGTCCTCTGCCTCCTCCTTGGAGTACTTGAGCTCGCTTGGCAGGATCTGGAAGTCGTAGCCCTTCTTAACGGCGGACATCTGCTCATCGATGATCTCCTTGTCCATCCATGCCAGGCGCTGCTTCACGAGCGCGACGGCCTTGGACTTGTCCATCGCCTGGATGTGCAGGGTGACGTTCAGCGGCAGGGGCAAATCGATGATGTCGGCCAATGCCCTATCGGAAAGCTCGCTTCCGAAGGTCCTGAAACCCAGCACCTGCCCGTACATGCCGTCGACCTCGAAGCAGTCGTTGCGTCCTGCTGGCTTGAAGTCGATGGCGCTCGGCGCGATGACGTCTTTGGTGCGCAGGCAGCTTTTGGCCGACAGTTCGTCGAACACGGGGCCGGCCAGCTTATGCCCTGGGCGCAGCTGCGAGTGCAAGACCCGCAGGCGCTCTTCGCCTTCGACCACCTCTGAATCGCTCCTCAAACGCGCGAGGGTCTGCATGCTGTCGTTGCGCATGCGCGCGAGCTTCGGCACGGCGGCGTCGACGTTCTTGGCACCCACCGCGAAGGTGAGGTAGCGCTCACGGGTAAGGTTGCTCACGCCCTCGCGCATCTTCTTGTTCAGGATGCGGTTGTACTCGTCGACATAGGGCCTGTGCTTGGGGTCGTGGCATTCGAAGAACACCTTGTTGCCAATCTCGTCGGCGGGAATCGGCGTGTTGATTACCGAAAGCTGTACGCTTGCCTCGGCTCCGAAATAATCGAACAATTGGCAATACGTGGAGAAGATCGCCTGCTGGTTCTCCTCGCGTGCGGATTGGTAGGAAATGTCAGAGAACTTGATGGTCTGGGAGAACAACCCCTCCTCCACCTGGGCGATGCCGTCTTCATACATGGCGTCGTAGCCGATGAAGTTGTAGACGTCCTTGGCCGCAAAGCGGGCACGCCGTTGCGTGGTCGTCTGGGCAGATAGCTCCTTTTCCTGAGCACGCAGGCGCTTGTTGATGCTCGACCTTCCGCGCGCCTTCGCATCGCTGCGGGCGCGCTTCAACTCGCGCTTTTCCTCTTTTCTCCTACGCTTGTTCTCGCGTTTAGCCTTCAAGTTGGCAAACATAGAGCTCAGCCCCCTTTCGCTTCACACGGCGACGTGATTTGCGATCCGCCTTCTGGGCGATGGACGGGGCCGGTTTCGGCTCGATGAGGCTTACGCTGGATGCGTAGAGGATCCTGTCGTTGTTGAAGGTATGTTGGAACCATAGCGGCATGAATTGTTCGAGCTTCATGCCTGACGGCCTCCAGAATCCTGCGGCCCAAAACGGCATGGAGCAGGCCATGACGGGCAAGGTGGCATTCGATACCTCGATCCCCAATACGAAATACGTGAACGCCGCCGCGCCCACGGCGGCAAGCAAGCCGCCCGTCACGCAGAGCAGCGTGCGCAAGGAGAGCTTGCCGACGATCTTCTCGGTGTACTCCCCGATATCTTTATGGATTGCAACGCTTAGCAAAAGATGCCCTCCCCTCTAGGCTGGAAGCCAGGACGTGTCCAACATGCCAAAATACACCGCAGCGGCGATGATGATCGCGCCGCCCGCGATGGTAGAAATGGCGCTTGCAATCTGGCTGCCGCCTTGCTGCTCGCGGATTGCCAAGCCGAGCGAGACGGCGCCCCAGACGACCAAGAAGCCGCCCAGAAACGTTACACAGCCCGAAACCAGGCTGATGATGTTCGCTAACATAAAACTCCTATTCAAATAGAGAGGGCCCGCCGCAACATCGCGGCGAAGCCCTGGTTGGTTGGTTGGTTATTCGATTGTCGGTATATGGCTAAAGGAAAGCCTAGCTCCCCGCACGCTTGTCCGCCAGGTAGCCCTCCACGTCGAACGGCTCGCTGCGGCCCTCGCCGCTCGGCGCGTACGGGTTGTAGATGAGCTTGGCATTCTCATGCGTGGAGACGTCGAACTTCTCATCGAGCAGCGGATAGGCTCCTGCCAACATGACGATTGCCTTGTCGCGGTCGAGCCTTCCCACTTCTGATGCCTGCATAAGATCGCGTTCGATGAGGTTGTAGTTCTTCGTTGACGAGCGGTTGGCCCCTCGACTCTCGTTGAACGTCGTCACGCTCACGGTCTCCTTGCCGATCATCTCCGATATCTGCTTGTTGGTGTCGGTGGATTTGCCGCCTAGGAACAGCGTCGTGTCGCAGTTGTCGATGATGGTCTGCGCCTTGTCCTTGTATTGGTCTTTCAGCTGGCCCATCGATTGCAAGATGATCGACATTGAGATGTTTCGGCTTCGCACCACCGAGATCATGGTCTCGATATCGGGGATGCGCCCGATGTTGGCGAACTCGTCGAACATGAAATGCACGGGCGTCGGCAGCTCGCCGCCGTACTTCTTCAGCGCCCGCAGGCACAAAACGTCGAGCGTCTGCCACATCATGATGGCGAACAGGAAGTTCAGGTTCTTGCGCGTATCGGACGGCACGGCGAAGATCACGGAGCGCTGGTTGGGGTCGCCCATGGTCTCGATGTGCATCTCGTCGTATTCGAGCAGGCGGCGCACCTCGGGCACCGTCATGGGCTGGACGCGCACGTTGCAGCTGATGATGATTGATTTCAAGGTTTTCGAAGCGGCAACCTTGAAGGCGTTGTAGGAACGCAGGGCGAAGTCGTCTTCAGGGGATATAGGTTCCTCGACCTGCACCCAGCGATACCCGCCCGATGCATCGGCGGCAAAGTCGCGCAGCTCCGCGTTGAAGGGCGTCTGCACCGAGACGGGATCAGCTACATAGCGCTTTCCCGTTTCGAGCTCGTAGAACAGCATGTCGAGCGGGCTCAGGTAAGATTCGTCGTCCTCGCGCGCCTCGGCCAGGCCCAAAAGCGTGATGAGCCCCGACAAGGACTGGTCGCGCTTGGGGCAGTGGTACTTCAGGTAGGCGAAGAGCGCCGTGTACAGCAGACGCTCGGCGTCGTCCCAGAACGGGTCGCCCGTGGTGTTCTCCTCGCCTTTCGTGTTGGCTATCAGGCACTCCACCAAGACCAGGATGTCGGTCTCGGTCTCTATGTTCACCATGGGGTTGAAGTGCATGGACGCATCCATGTCCACCAGGTTGAACACGCGCATATCCCATTTTTGCTCGACGTACATGTCGCCGGTCTGCGACAGCAGCGTGCCCTTCGGGTCGGTCAGAAACAGCGAGCAGTTCATCTGCAGCATGTTGGGAAGCACGTAGCTGCTCGTCTTGCCCGAGCCGCTGCCGCCGATGACCAGCACGCTGCGGTTGAGCTTGGAGTTGTAGCGGTTCTTGGAAAGCGAGAGCCCGTAGTTCTCCGTGAAGATGATGTTGTCGCTTTCATCCTTGTCGTTCATGAAGCGCCTGCCCTCAACGCGCGTGCCCCAACGCGACGAGCC
>NZ_JAVWUP010000019.1:0-32243 GCF_036667095.1 Gordonibacter sp.
GCCGAACGTGCCGGCCTTCTCGGGGTCCAAGCGCGCCGCGAGGTCGGGATTGTAGGCGAACCCGCCGGTTGCTATCATGAGCGCCTTTGCTTTGATGCGCAGCGCCTTGCCCTTCGCCTCGACGACGGCTCCCGCCACAGCCCCGTTGTCGTCGAGCACCAACTCCACGAGCTTCGTGTTCTTCTCTATGTCCACGCCAAGCTCGTCAAGAAGTGCCGAGAAGGCCGAAGCAAAGCCCGCGCCGCCGTCCTTCACGATATGCATCATGGGCAAAGGGCCGTAGTATACCTTCACTTCGTCGGTGAATCCTACTTTCGCGCGATCGATGAGCCAGTCTATGGTCTCGCCGGAGCTCTCCACAGTGATTTTCGTCAAGGCGGGATCGAGGCGGTAGGAGGCGTTGTTCATAAGGTTCGCGTACATCTGGTCGTACGTAACCTCAATGCCCTGCTTTTTTTGGATTTGCGTGCCGTAGCCTGCGATCATACCCTGCGAAGTGGTAGTCGTTCCTCCGATGTTGGCCGATTTCTCGATGATCAGTACGTTCTCTACGCCGTTGTCCTTGGCCTCTACCGCACAGGCCATGCCTGCTCCGCCGCAGCCGCACACCAGCAGGTCCACTTCCTTGTCCCAGGTTTGCGTCGAACCGGCTTCCTCCCCAGAGCTTTTCGGGGCGCACCCCGCGAGGGCTCCTGCCGCAAGCGCGACCGTTCCCAGCGCAGTCCCTCCAATGAAATTCCTGCGCGACATGCCTTGCCTCCTCCGTTTGCTGCATGGCCCGCTGCCGTAAGCCGGCGATGACGGGCCATGCCGTTTGCTTTCTGGCTGCCGGCGTTTTCACAGGGTCGCCGCAGCCAGATAAAAGCCTAGAGGGCGGCTGCTTGGGTCGCCTCTCCCATTCTGGGTTTTCCGTACCCCTCATTTTGGGTTGAATAGCGGTCGACGGGCATGTTTTCCCTCTCTGAAGGTTGGCATGCAGCACGTTCGGGTGGATAATGCAGCGGATAGGGCGATTGGGTTGTGCGAGGGGGGATATGCGGTACGGGAACATCATCGCTTGCCTGAAGGAGAGCTCTTTAGCGTTGCTGACGGTGCTCGGGTTTGCCTCGTTCAAGGTTGCTCAATCGACGTTTTACGCTACGGCGGGCTTCACTACGGACGGTTCTTTCATTCTCATCTCAGGGATCGAGTTCAGTATACTGTCTGCGCTGATGGTCCTGGCAACCGAGGCGATCGTGGTGTATGCGGTCTTCTCGCGGCTCTTGCGCGCGTTCTCTCTGCCCGTCATCGTCCCCACTGCGGTGTTTCTCGCTGTTGCCGTGTTTTCCTTTTCAGGCGCTTTGGCCAAGCTGCCCTCGCAGGCTGCGCTACTTGCCGTGGCGATGGTGCACGGGTGCGCCACGGTCATGCTCACGCTTGCTTGGGTGGAGCTGCTCTCGAGGCTCGGCCCTTCCGATGCGGCAAAGACGTTGGCGGCATCCATGCTGCTGGCGTCGGCGATCTCGCTTGCCCTGCAGGGCGGTGCCGCACCCGTGAAGTTCGCGGCGACGGCGGTCTTCCTGGTGACGAGTGCCGTCCTGTGCTGCATGGAGCGCGGGCGATTGGCGATCGAGGTGCCAAAACGGACTTCCGCCTCGCCGAGGCATCGCCTTGAAAAGGCACCGCCCTCTTTCAGGAAGCACCTGCAAGGCTTGGTTTTTATCGGGGAGGGGCTTGTCTCGCTTCTGGTGCTAGGATGCGCCGTCGGGATCATCAACGGTTTCATGTTCCGGGAGGGGGCGGGGTTCGACGGGTCTTCCGAAGCGTCGTCTCTGGGAACCTGCCTCGCCTCCATCGTTTTCTTCGTCGCGGTGTTCTCCTTGCCTAAGGTGTTCAGCGCGTCGAAGGCTTACCGGATGCTGTTCCCCCTTCTCACGGGCATATTGATCGCATGGCCCCTAGTGGACTTCCAGTACGGATATTTTTTCAGTGCAGCGTTCGTGACGGGCCATGCCTTCGTTGCCACCAGCGTGATGTGCCTGATCATCAGTGAAGGCAGCCGCCGTTCTTTGAACCCTTACGCTTTCATGGGAATGTCGGTCTTCCTTATCCGGCTTTCGTCCATGGCGGGGCTTTTCCTCGGAACCTCCCTTGCGGCGATAGATGCTGCGACCTCGTTCAAGAACATGTTGGTGATCGTGGTTGTGATCTACCTCTTGTCGCTGGTGCTGCTCTACATGCTTCGCAAGCGCAGTCGGGAGATTCCTGTAGAGACCCCACCGGTCTCTCACGACGAGGCGTTTCAGCGCAGGGCGGCAGAGCTGGCAAGCCGCTATCGCCTGACGCAGCGGGAGTCTGACATCCTCGAGCATCTTTCGCGGGGCAGGACGGCAACCTATATTGGCGCAACCTTGTACTTGTCGCCCAATACGGTGCGGGGGTATATCAAGAACATCTATGCGAAGATGGAGGTGCATTCTAAGCAAGAGCTGATCGATCTGTTCACGTAGGGGCGGACCGTTTGGCTGGCCTTGCGTTGTCGGAGCGGGACAACTGTGGCATTAAGCAGGTTTCTCTACATTTCCCTCACTTTCTTTAGCACTCTCTTGCATCGGCTGCTAAAATGATACGTCAGCGCTCTTTGTGAGAGAGGGAGTCGCTGCGGTCGCCTGCGCAGAGCATGCTGGCCAGGAGAAAACGAGACCCATTTGCGGAGAAGGAAGGTGGAGAGGCGTGCTATCGGATCGTAGGCAACGGGTGTTGGCCGCGCTTATAGAAGAGTATGTCGCGTGCGCTCTGCCCGTAGGGTCTCGCACCTTGACGGAACGCTACCAGCTGGGCGTGAGCCCTGCCACGGTACGCAACGAGCTGTCGGTGCTCGAGGACGGCGGCTACATCACGCAACCCCACACGTCGGCTGGACGCATACCCACCGATATCGGCTACCGTGCCTTTGTCGACAGTCTGCTGGAAACGGGCTTCTCCGGAGACGAGGAGAGCGGCCGCACCGCCGTAGACGAGCTTCGCCGCAGTGCGAGCGAGTTGGACGCCCTGCTCGAGCAGACCTCGTCGGCGCTGACGCGACTGACGGACTGCCTGTCCATCGTGCTGGCGCCTTCCGTGCTCAACTTGCACATCAAGCAGCTTTCGCTTATCTCGCTTACGCTGCACCGCGCTCTGGTGGTGCTGGTTACCGAAGACGGCCAGGTGTTCAACCGTCAGATAGATTTCGCCGAACCGGTGTCGCCTGACGAACTGGCGCACGTCCAGGCGTTTCTGGGCGATGTGTTCACTGGCAAGTCGCTCCAGCAGATCGAGGAAGGCTTGGAGTGGGGCATGATGGAGGCCCTACACGATCCTTTGGTGCGCCTGGTGCTCGAAGAGGTGCTGTCGTGCCTGCAGGAAAGCGAACTGTCGCGTACTCACCGTCTGGGCGTGAGCTCCCTTCTGACGAAGCCGGAGTTCAGTCAGTCTCAGGTGCTGCTGCCCGTCATGCAGGTGCTCGAGGACGACACCGTGCTGCTGCACCTCCTCGACGATGCCGTACGGCAGGCCGATGGGGCACCGTGCGTGCGCATCGGCCGCGAGAACGATGCGGCGGAGCTGGCTGGGGTGTCGGTGGTGGCAAGCCGCTACGGACGCGGCGAGTCGGCTGGCGTGGTGGCCGTCATCGGCCCCACGCGCATGGACTATTCGAAGGTAATACGGGCCGTGCGCATTGCAAGCGCGGCCCTGCAAGACGTATAGGATACTGTGCGGCGGACACGTGTGAGGGGAGTGTCGCCGCCTTACGAGGAAAGGTACTAGTCAGAGCTATGGCCAAGGATCTGTACGAGGTTCTGGGCGTTTCCAAGAACGCCACTGATGACGAAATCAAAAAGGCGTTCCGCCGCCGTGCGCGCGAACTCCATCCGGACGTGAATAAGGCAGCAGATGCCGAAGATCAGTTCAAGGAATTGAACGAGGCGTACGACGTACTGTCCGATGCGAACAAGCGGGCCCAATACGACCGCTTCGGCACGATTCCGGGCGCAGCAGGCGGCGGAAACCCCTACGGAGGCGGAAACGGCTACGTCGATTTCGAAGATTTGTTCGGCGGCGGTTTCGGCATGGGCGATATTTTCAGCTCGTTTTTCGGCGGACAGGGCGGGGGCGCCCGCCAGCAGCAGCGCCGCGAGGGCCGCGATATGGGCGTGGGCCTGCGCCTGACGCTTGAAGAAGTGGCAGCTGGCGCCAAGAAGGAGATCGTCTACGATCGTTTGGCCCCGTGCCCTGACTGCGACGGGTCGGGCCTCGGCCCCGACGGCCACGAGGTCACCTGTCCCGACTGCAACGGCCAAGGCCGCGTTGTTACCGTGCAGCATACGTTCTTGGGCGACATGCAGTCGGCTACTACCTGCAAGACCTGCGGCGGCACCGGGCGCTCTATCGAGAATCCGTGTCCCGAATGCGAAGGTCAGGGCCGCGTGCCCGACCGCCAACGCGTGACGGTGGAAGTACCGGTGGGTATCCGCGACTCCCAGCAGCTGCGTTTGTCCGGATTCGGCGAGGCGGGCTTACAGGGTGCGGCGGCCGGCGACCTTATCGTCACGTGTCGCATCCAGCCCCATGAGTTCTTCGAGCGCGACGGCGACAATCTGCATGCACGGGCGAACATCTCCATCGTGCAGGCAACGCTCGGTGCCGATATCGAGATCGACGGCATCTTTGAGGACGAGAAGGTCGAAGTGCGCATTCCCGAAGGCTGCCAGAACGAGCAGGTCGTCCGCGTGAAGGGATTCGGCATGCCGAAGTTCCGCAGCGAAGCGCGCGGCGACATGTACGTCCATGTGAACGTGGTAGTGCCCAAGAAGGTGACCAAAAAGCAGCGCGAGCTCTTAGAGCAGCTGGCCGAGGACATGGGCGAGAACGTGGCTGATGTCCGCACGCCCCTCCAGAAGCTCCGCGACGCCTTCAACTGATCATGTCCCTGCCTCATTTCTACCTTGAGAACCAGGTGGTGGCCGCCGAGGAGACGGCAGTGTTCCCGCTGCGGCTCGCGCCCGACGATGCCAAGCATGCTCGCGTGCTTCGGCTGGCTGTCGGCGAGCATGTGGCCGTGGTGGATGCCGCCCAGGACTACTTCGAATGCGAGATCGTCTCCGTTGGCGACGAGGTGCCCTTGGTGCGCATCGCGCAGCGCCTGGAGGTGCCGCGCCCGGGTGCGACGGTGCTGCTGGTGCAGGGCCTCGCCAAAGGCGACAAGATGGAGGCCGTCATCCGGCACGCCACCGAGCTGGGCGTCGCCGGGTTCCTTCCGCTTGCGTGCGAGCGCTCCATCGTGAAGCTGGACGCCAAGAAAGCGGCTGCGAAAACACAGCGTTGGCAGGCGATAGCTAAGAGCGCCGCCATGCAGTCGGGGCAATGCGAAATACCCGAGGTATGCGCTCCGTCGACGCTCGACCAGGCATGCGCCGCGCTGTCGCATGCCACAGCGATCTTGGTGTGCTGGGAGGAGGCTCCCGGCACGGCACGGCTCTCCTCGGCTCTCTGGAGCGGTATCGAGCGATGCCGGGTACCTGCCCACGAGGCGCGCATCGCTGTGGTGGTGGGCCCTGAGGGCGGGTTGACCGAGCGCGAGGTCGATGCCTTCCTGGAATGCAACGAGCGCGCCTCCCTAGTGTCGCTGGGTCCCTCCATCCTGCGCACTGAAACAGCCGGCATCGTGGCAAGCGCGCTCGCGCTCTACGAGTTAGGCGGCTTGGGCAACGTCTCGCGTAGCAGCTTCGAGAGGGACGTGCGATGAGGTTCGCTATCGTCAATTTAGGCTGCAAGGTGAACCGGGTTGAGTCCGATGCTATCGCAGCAGCCCTGCTCGCAGCTGGAGGCAGCGAGGCGGCGCCCACCGATGCCGACCTGATCGTGGTGAATACCTGCACTGTTACCGGCGAGGCCGAGAAGAAGACCCGCAAGGCGGTGCATCGCGCCCTGCGTGCGAACGGGCATGCGCGCGTGGTCGTCACCGGGTGCGCTGCCGCCATCGACGCTGCCGGGTTCGAGGTGATGGATCCCCGTGTCGAAACCGCGGCAAAGGGCGCTCTGCTCGAAGAGCTCGCCGGGCGTGCGGTCAGTACGCGTCCGGTGCTGCGCGTGGGCGGTGCCTTCCCCACGCGCGTGGGCATCAAGGTACAAGACGGGTGCGACAATGCCTGTACGTACTGTATCGTGCATGTGGCACGAGGGCGCGCATGGAGCCGCGATGCCGACGAGGTGATAGACGAAGCCGTGGCGTATGCGCGAGCAGGCGTGCGCGAGATCGTGCTCTCGGGCATCAACCTGGGCTCCTACTGTTGGGGGGACTTGACGCTCGCGGGGCTGTTGGAGCGCCTGCTGGCCGCCACAGCCGATCAGGCCACATCAGGCGAGCCATGCGTGCGTTTCCGTATATCCAGCATCGAGCCGAAGGACGTGGGCGACGACCTGGTGGCGTTGCTCGCCTCGGCGGAAGGCCGCGTGTGCCGGCATCTGCACCTGCCCCTGCAGTCCGGCAGCTCGAAGGTGCTCAGGCACATGGCGCGCCCCTACGACGCAAGGGAATACTGCACGCTCGTCGACCGGCTGCGCGCTGCCGTGCCGGAGCTCTCGCTCTCGACCGATGTCATCGTGGGATTTCCCGGCGAAGACGAGGACGATTTCGCGGCAACCCTCGACGTGGTCCGGCAGTGCGCCTTCTCGAAGATCCACGTGTTCCCGTACTCGCGCCGCGAGGGAACGCCGGCGGCGGATCGTGTGGACCAAGTGCGGCCCGAGATCAAGGCCGATCGGGCACGCCGCCTCAGGGAGTTAGCTTTCCGGCTGCGCAGCGCCGACCGCGCCCGTCGGAGCGGCACCTCCGAACTGGTGCTGGTAGAGACAGCTGGCAAGGCTACGACTGAGAGCTATTTCGAGGTCGAGGCGCCTGCTGGCGCGGTACCGGGAGCGCTCGTGGCCGTGGCACTGCCGACACCTCCCCTCGCTGTGCAGGTTCCGGCAAAATAGGCTCAGCGAACACGGCAATCACGGCGGATATGCCCCCCTCGCGTGCGCGATCGGCGCACCCGCAGCTCGGCGTTATCGCCGTGCGCCTGCACAGCGGATATGCCCCCACCATTACCGCCGTGCGCCTGCACAGCGGATATGCCCCCCTCGCGTGCGCGATCGGCGTGCCTCAAGCTCGACCAGACCAAGGCGCTGTTCGCCTACCGGGCCGCCCGAGGTGCCTTCCCCGTCACGCTTCAATAACAACGGGCTTGCGCCCGCCCGCCCCGTGATACAATGACTACATGACAGATCAGACGCAAATTATCTTAACCGCCCCGGCAAGCGTGAGCATGGCACTTGTCGTAGGGCAGGCTGACGAGTTCCTCCATATCGTGCAAGACGCGTTTCAGGCGCGCATCACGGTGCGCGGAGACACCATCGTTTTGGAAGGCGATCCGTTGGAAGTGCAGTCGCTCACGGCGCTGTTCTCCGACTTCATCAAGCTGGCCGAAGGCGGCGATGCTCCCACGGCCGACTACGTGCGCCGCGCCATCGAGCTCATGCGCACGGCCGAGTTTTCGCCCCGCGCACTGCGCGAAGATGTTCTGCTGACGTACCGGGGTCGCGCTATTCGCCCGAAAACACCGGGGCAGAAGCGCTACGTGGATGCCATTCGCAAACACACCATCACGTTCGGCATCGGACCTGCGGGCACGGGCAAAACCTACCTGGCCATGGCTATGGCTGTGGCGGCGCTCAAGCGCAAGGAGGTCGGCCGTATCATCCTCGTCCGCCCGATCGTCGAGGCAGGGGAGAACCTGGGCTTTCTACCCGGATCGCTTACCGAGAAGGTGGACCCTTACATCCGTCCGCTCTACGACGCGCTGTTCGATATGACGGATAGGGAGCGCGCCACCCAGCTCATCGAAAGCGGCGTCATCGAGATCGCCCCGCTTGCGTTCATGCGCGGGCGCACCCTAAACGACAGCTTTATCATCTTGGACGAGGCGCAGAACACCACGCCCGAGCAGATGAAGATGTTTCTCACGCGTTTGGGCTTCGGTTCCAAGATGGTGGTCACGGGCGACGTGACCCAGCTCGACCTGCCCCGCGGCATTTCGGGCCTCAAGGGCGTGCGCAGCATACTGGAAGGCATAGACGACATCGCGTTCGCCGATTTTACCGGCAAGGACGTAGTACGGCATTCGCTCGTGGCGGCCATCGTGTCGGCTTACGACGAAGCGTCAAGGAAGGCATAAGGAGATTTATGAATATCCAGATCAGCTACGATTACCGCAAAGACGACCTTGAGAAACTGCCGCTGCACGAGCTGGCGCAGTTCGTGTTGGCGCGTGAAGAGAAGCCGTTCAATACCGAAGTATCCATCTGCTTTGTCACCGATGAGGCTATCGCCGAGCTGAACGAGAAGTACCGCGGGAAATCCGGTCCTACCGACGTGCTGTCGTTCGAGTGCGATGGTGTGGACGACGATCTGTCTGCCATGACGCTTGCCGAAGATCCTATCTTCGAGTTGGGCGACGTTGTCATCGCGCCCGACGTGGCTGCACGCCAGACGCGCGAGTTCGGCACTTCTTTCGAAGAAGAGATCAGCCTGCTGTTGGTGCACGGCCTGCTGCATCTGTGCGGCTACGACCACGCGGAAGACGATGAGGCCGAAGCCATGGAGAAGCGCGAGGCCGACATTCTGGAGGATTGGTCCAAGCGCACGGTCTAGCGAAGGCTAGGCGCGGAGTAGGGAGCCGTATGCGAGGGGAGCTTGGGATGGACGACAATGGCTCGGCGCCGAGCGCGGCGCGCATGGATACGAAGGAGCCTGCCTGCTGCGGCAAGGACAGCTTCGTCCGTAACGAGGCTGATAAGGAGCGCGGCTCGCGTTTCTCGCTGATCTGCGCTTTCTCGTGCGCAGGCGCTGGATTCGCCCACGCGGTGCGCACCCAGCGCAATATGAAGATCCATATGGCGGTGACGGCCCTTGCCGTCGTGCTGGGTTTTGCGTTGGGAATCGATGCGGCCTCCTGGACCGCCATCGTGCTGGTTGTCGCCGCCGTGTTTGCGGCTGAATGCTTCAACACGGCGATCGAGGCTGTGGTAGACCTCGTGTCGCCCGACTACCACCAGCTTGCCCGTCATGCGAAGGACTGTGCTGCCGGCGCCGTTCTTATCTGCGCCTTGGCTGCCGTTGCGGTAGCGTTGATCGTGTTCGTGCCGCGTGTGCTGGCGCTTGTGGCGGGATAGCGTCGCTTCGGGAGTCCCTCTGGGGATTATCCTGCGGTGGGATGCTTGTGGAGAATGAAAAGAGCGGTCGGCCAGGTGATTTCCCATCATGTTGAAACGGGCGACCGTAAGCCTGCCTGCTATGAAGATTATCGGCCGCCCGTCGGGACGGCATCAAGAAAGGTTGCAACTGTGGAAAACGCGGAAGGCACGACCGGCTTCAAGTCGGGGTTCGTCACGTTGATCGGGCGCCCGAACGCCGGTAAGTCGACGCTGGTGAACGCTATCATGGGCAAGAAGATCGCCATCACGTCGAATACGGCGCAGACGACGCGCCATCGCTTCCGCGCCGTAGTGACGCGCGAGGACTTCCAGCTGATCCTGGTAGACACACCGGGCCTTCACAAGCCTCACGATGCCCTGGGCGAGGAGCTGAACACCTCGGCTTTGAAGGCGCTTGAGGATGTGGACGTAGTGGCTATGCTCATCGATGCATCGCAGCCCATCGGCCGTGGCGACGAGTGGGTTGCCGAGCAGCTCAAGCGCGTACGCTCGAAGAAGATATGCGTGCTGTCGAAACTCGATCTGGTAAACGACGAGCAGATCGCCCGTCAACGCGCCGCCGCCGAGCAGCTGGGTACCTGGGATGCCATGGTGGGCCTGTCGTCGGCGTCGGGCAAGAACGTGGACGCGTTCGTGGAGGAAGTGGTGTTCCTGCTGCCGGAGGGCCCGAAGTGGTTCCCGGCCGACATGGAGACCGACCAGCCTATCGATGTGGTGGTGGCCGAATTCGTCCGCGAGAAGATACTGCGCTCGTTCCATGACGAGGTTCCCCATGCCATCGGCGTTCGCGTCGAAGAGATGGAGTATGACAAGAAAAAGGACCTGCACCGCATCTTCGCCGTCGTGTACGTGGAGCGCGACAGCCAGAAGGGCATCATCATCGGCAAAAAGGGCGCTGCCATCAAGCAGATCGGCACCGAGGCCCGCGTTGACCTCGAGCAGTTGCTCGGCACGCGTGTGTATCTGGACCTGTCGGTGAAGGTTAAGAAGAACTGGCGCCGCGATGCCAGCCAGATCCGCCGCTTCGGTTACGGAGAAGGTGCGTAAGGGGTCGCCGAATCCACGGTCGGCGACCTTAACCTCCGCGTGCGTTAGCTGACATTGTCATCTCTGCCTGTACGGGAGCATGATATGCGGATGTTTCGACTTCCTCGTTGACGCACGATCGCCCGGAAGCATGCCGACGGCACGTATAGCCATACCTTCAAAGCCGCGCAGAGTCGGCTGCATTACGGACTGGCGGGCACGAGGTGGACAAAAACGGATCTCAGGGCAATCTTCAGCGGCGCGATGGGGCAGGCGAAGATTCTCGACCTGGCCTTTTGTGTGTTAACGGTACCTATGGATGGCGTTTTGGCAGCCCTGTAGCCTAGTTTTGTCCATGACCTTTTGGCATCGATTTATGCGCCGACTGCAGCGCGTAATGTGCGGCTGAGCGCACCGAAGGACACTGAGGGCTAGAGTCTTGCGAGGATTGTGTACCAAAAAAGGGGCGGAGCGAAAGATTGTTACTTCTTGCAGGTATTGTTGCGAAAACGCCGATCGAGCGGATGCGCCGCTGCCCGGCTCGTTTTTCCGTTACAATATGAAAGCGAGACCGTCGCTTCGAGGGAGCCGTGGAACATGATCTGTCCGAACTGCCAATCTGACAATAAAGAAGGCGCGAAATTCTGCAACGAATGCGGATTTCCGCTTACCGGCCGCATGGCGGCCGTAGCTGCTGCGTCGACGAGCGACGAGGCGCTGCGCGCCGTCGCGTCGGATGCCCAAGATGACGGCCCCGTTTACGAGGCTGTCGAGAACGCGGCTTCACCGGAGTCCTCCCAACCCTCCGGTGACGAGGGCTTTTCGGGGGAAGAGGCACCCGCCTCCCAGCCGGCCGAGGCCACCTCGCCGCGCATGACGCAGGGTTCGGGTCCTTTGGACCCGTCGCAGCTTCCGGTGATAGGCCTTGCGGGCGTGGATGTCGACGAGGATGGTAACGAGTTCGACTTCGACGATATCGACATCGATGCGGTCGATGGCGGGAAGGCAACGGCACCTGCTTTGCGCCAGAACCTAGATGCCTCGGTCACCGCCGATCTTTCCGGCCTGGACGAATGCCTGGTCGATGCCGGCTATGCGCCGCCTCAATCGGCGTGGCGCTCGGGCGGCACCATGGAGATGCCGCGTATCGACGATGCCCCGGCACCCAAGCAAAAAGAATTTCGCGCTCCCGACCCTAATGCGAAGAAGCACGGCAAGGGGCGCATCGTCGCTATCGTGGCGGCTGTGTTGGTTGTGGCGGCGGCAGCTGCTGTGGGCATTACCTACCAGATGGAGTTGTGGGGCGGCAAGATGCCGCCCAACGTAGTGGGCATGACGCAGGCCGATGCCACCTACCAGCTGGAAGAGAAGGGCTTTGCCGTCCGCTCCGTGCAGGTCAAGTCCGATGAGCCCGAAGGATTGGTGTTGTTCATGGACCCGACCGGGGGAGCACGTGCCGAGAAGGGCACCGAAGTGGTCCTCCAGGTGGCCGTGCCCCGCACGATCCCTGACGTGGCCGGCAAGACGAGGGATGAGGCGGGCAAGCTTTTGAACGAAGCAGGGTTCGACCATGTGACGTTCGCCGAAGTGAAGTCCGACGATGCCGAGGGGATGGTGCTTTCCCTGGAGCCTGCCGCAGGCCAGAAAGCCAAGGCATCGACCCCTGTCGCAGTGACGGTCGCTGTGCCCTATGTCGTGCCCGATGTGGTGGGCAAGCCGAACGCCGAGGCGGTTGCCGCACTCAAGGAGGCTTCTTACACGGCCAATGTCCAGTATTATTACACCGAGGACGTAGCTGAGGGCCTTGTGGTGAGCATTGACCCTGCTGCCGGGACGAAACTTGCTTCCGGCTCGACCGTTACCATGAATGTGGCTGTGTCGCGCTCGAGCGTGCTGCTGCCGATTGCGAAGGACTACCTGGCAAGTGCCGGTACCATCAGCCTAGGCGGCACCACCTACCGTATCGACTCGGTTGATGCGGTGTCGTACACGGGCTATAACCAGACGGCGTTCACCATTACCGGACGTGCGGTGACCACGCTGGACGGCGAGACGGTCACTGGCTCCGCCAAGCAGAAAAGCGCCACCATTACCTGGGATGATGCTAACAACGTCGTCAGCATCGCCTAACGTTCCGTGGCTAGCGCGACGTACACGGCGCGCGCCATCGTGCTGCGCAAGACGAAGCTGGGGGAGAGCGACCTTATCGTGACCATGTTGGCCGAGGACGGCTCACAGGTGCGCGTGGTCGCCAAGGGCGCCCGCAAGCCGTCGAGTTCGTTTGCCGCGCGCCTTGAGCTGTACGCGATCGTAGACGTGCTCTGCGCGAAGGGCCGCAGCTTGGATATCGTGCAGGAAGCGCGGATCGCCGCCAGCAACGAGCACATTCGCCGCGATATGGAGCATGCGGCGGCGGCGGCGCCTATGGCCGAGTTTCTGGATCGCGTAACGCAAGCGGGCCTGGAAAGCCCCCGCTTGTTTGCACTCACCGAAGCGGCTCTCGCGCGTCTCGATGTGGCGGAACCTGCCCAAGCCCCTACCATCTGCGCTGCCCACCTGCTGAAAGCACTTGCATTTTCCGGTCTGCGTCCGAGTTTGGCGTCTTGTGTCGGCTGCGGTTGCGAGGTCGTGCTGGATCGTGCAGACCAACCGGTGTTCGTATCCTACAGCGAAGGCGGCGTCGTCTGTACCGCCTGCCGCTCGCGCGTGGAGGCCATCGCGGTTCCACCCGATACCATTGGCTGGTGCAGGGCGCTGCTCTGCTCGACGTTTGCCGAGATCGGCGAAATGGACATCGATTTGTCGTCTTCGTTCGCCGTCCTGCGCTTTTGCCAGCAATGGATACGCGAACATGTCGGAGCAAATCTGAAATCCCTCAACTTCCTGTTTACCTGTGGTTTGTTCTGATCGAGAGGAGCACTATGCATGTATTCACCCCGCGCGGCGTCTGCTCGCGCGCCATCCGTGTCGAGCTGGACGGGGATGCGGTGTCTAACGTCGAGTTTGAGGGCGGCTGCAGCGGCAACCTGAAGGCTATCGCAAAAGTCTCCCGCGGCATGACCGTCGACCAGATAGCCGAGCTCTGGGAGGGCAATACCTGCGGCAACCGCAAGACGTCGTGCGTCGATCAACTGGTCTGCGCCCTTCGCGAAGCACAGTGCACGCAAGCTGGCTAGGGCGCTCAAGCTGCCGCATACACCCAGAGGTGGCGGCACTGCGAGAGAATGCGGTCGAAGATACGGCTACGAAAACGTTAAGTTTTCCTTAATATTGACCGGACAGGGCGCTGACACACGATGCCGCTCTATACAATAGCTTCTAGAGCAAGAGAATCGCGCACGGATGCCCGACAGGGCGTATGCGGGACGAAAGGGTCGAAGGTGGGCGAGATGAAGCGCGTTGCAGTGTGCGACGACGAGGCGGCTATCGCCGACTTGGTAGTGCAGCTGTTTGCCGGCAACGGTTTGGAGGCGCATGCGTTCTACGCCGGTGCCGATCTGCTTGCAGCGGCAGAGCAGGAGCCGTTCGACCTGGTTCTGCTCGACATCATGATGCCCGGCATGGACGGGTTCTCCTGTTGCCGGGAATTGCGGCGGAAAAGCTCGGTGCCCATCATCTTCCTCACGGCGAAAGACGAGGAGATCGACAAGGTCGTCGGCTTCGAGCTGGGAGCCGACGACTACGTGGTGAAGCCTTTTAAGCCCCGCGAGCTTCTGGCCCGCGCCCGGGCAAGGCTGCGCCGTACCGCAGGGTCGGATGGCGCCCGGCGCACAGGCGAGCGCTCTGTGCTCGAAGCGCTGGGGATCGCGCTGGACGAGGATCTCTATGTGGCGACGCTTCATGGCGAGGCGTTGACCCTCACGCCCAAGGAGTTTGCCATACTGGCCTGCTTGCTGCGAGCTGCGGGCCGTCCTGTTGCCTCGCGCGACTTGTTCGAGGAAGTATGGGGCGAGGAACCGAACGTGCAGAGCAACAACACGGTCATGGTGCACATCCGTCATTTGCGCAAGAAATTGTCCGACATCGATTCTTCCCGCGAGTTCGTCGAAACGGTATGGGGCGTGGGCTACAAGCTGGGGTAGCACTTGCATCATGCGAAGCGTAAGGAGCAATGCAATGGAAACGGCCTCTTTCACCCAGGCGGCAAAACAAGACCAGACGCGCAGGCTGTCGAATGCTATCCTGCGCCGTACGTTGGTGAACGTCGTGCTGTTCGCCGTGGTGTACTTCGTCCTGTTCATGGGCTTCATGGCTACGTTCGGAACCATGGTCTCGGATTTCATATTCGACCTCGTCTTGAGCAGCCACACGGTGCACGGCTCCCTGCAAACCCTCTTTTTCGTTCTGGTTATCACCGGCTTCGTTCTAGGTGTCGTGCTCATCGTGCGCAGCGGCATCAACCGGGCGCTGCGTTACTTCGACCTGCTGCTAGACTCCACGTCCGACGTGCTGGCCAAGCGCGAGGGTCCTATCATCCTGCCCAGCGAGCTGGCGCCAACAGCGCTGTTCCTGAACGGCATCAAGACGCAAGGCGAGCAAAACGAACGGGCAGCCAAGGCGGCGGAGGAGCGCAAGAACGAGCTGGTGGTGTATCTGGCACACGACATCAAGACGCCGCTCACCTCCATCATCGGCTACCTGACGCTGCTCGATGAGTCGCCCAGCCTTCCACTGGACGTGCGGGCGCGCTATACGGGCATCACCTTGGCAAAGGCGTACCGTTTGGAGGAGCTGCTCGACGAGTTCTTCGAGATAACCCGCTACAACCTGCAGGCCATACCCATCGAGCGCTCGCGGTTCGACGGAGCGCTGTTCGTGAGCCAGGTCGTCGACGAGTTCTATCCGGTGGCCGAGGGCCGCTCGTTGGAGTTGGTGTTCGAAGGACCCGACGAGCTGCCCGTGTTCGCCGATGCAGGACGTGTGGCGCGCGTGTTGAACAACGTGTTGAAAAACGCGGTAGCCTATGCCGATACCGGCACCCGAGTGAACGTGCGCACAGGGCTTGCGTGTGGGCAGGACGGGTTCGTGTGGTGGGAGCTTACCGTTACCGACCGCGGTCGCGAGCTTTCTTCTGAGCACCTGGAACGCATCTTCGAGAAGTTCTTCCGAGCCGACGCCTCGCGCGGGTCGGGGTCGGGCGGTGCCGGGCTGGGCCTGGCCATCGCACGCGAAATCGCTCGCGCCCATGGCGGGGATATCTACGCCACCAGCGATGCCGGGCTCACCTCGTTCACCATCTGGATCCCCCAAGGCCCGAGCGTTACCCCTGTGCAACCGTGAAGAGCGTCGGAACCCTTCTGTATCAGGAGCTCCACGTCAAAGGAGGCAAGGCTAACCCTTGGTGGCTCGCATGCGGGCTCATGGCACGCCATGCAAAGCGATAAGGGTCGGGATTCGCTTGTGCGGAACCTTGTGCGGAACCTGTGATCAGCCTCTATGGTGCCCTTGCCGACCCACGTGGCTTCGTCTACAATAGGCGGGCTGCCACATGGCAGGTGCTTCGTCCTTGGTCTGCATGCGCCACCCGCTTGCTCACCCAGACCGGAGCTCATAGTAGGTGTTGGCGTCCCCCGTGGATGCAAACACGCGAAACGGCGGCCTACCGAGGGCGTCGCATGAAAGGTGGAGATATGGCTAGCAAGCTCAGCATCAGCAAGGAACGCACCGAGGAACTCGTCAAAGAGTTCGGCAAGGGCGAAGGCGACTCCGGTAGCCCCGAGGTGCAGATCGCGATCCTCTCCGAGCGCATCCGCAACCTTACTGAGCACTTGAAGGTGCACAAGAAGGACAACCATACGCGTCGAGGGCTTATGATGCTCATCGGTAAGCGCCGCGGCCTTCTGAAGTACGTCAAGAACGGCAACATCGAGGAATACCGTACGCTTATCAAAAGGCTCGGTATCCGCGACAATATCTAGCAACAACAGCCCGCTTCGGCGGGCTTTTGTATAAGCGGTCGAAGACGCAAGGGCGCCTTTGCTCGCGGCTCGCCCGCACAGGAGCGGACAGACCGAAGAAGCTTGCGCGCACTACGGCTCGCAAGGTAAAGAGAAAGAAAGCAACTATGGAAAAAATCGTCGAATCGTTCGAACTGTACGGCAAGCACTACCGCCTGGAAACAGGGGAGCTGGCCAAGCAGGCAACCGGCTCGGTGCTGGTCTCCCAGGGCGACACGACCGTGCTGGTCACGGCTGTTATCGGCCAGGAGAAGGACTACGACTTCTTTCCCCTCACGGTCGACTTCATCGAGAAGATGTACGCCGTGGGACGCATTCCCGGCGGCTACCTGAAGCGTGAGGCTCGTCCGTCCGACAAAGGCACGCTCACGGCCCGCATGATCGACCGCCCCATCCGCCCCGGCTTCGCCGACGGCTTCAAGCGCGAGGTGCACGTGGTCGCCACGACGTTTGTGGTAGACAGCATCAACCCGCCCGACACCATCTGCGTCATGGGTGCCTCCGCCGCCCTTATGCTGGGCGCGGCACCGTTCGACGGCCCGGCTGCCTGCGTGCGCATTGCCCGCAACACCGAAACCGGCGAGTTCATCGTGAACCCGACGTTCGAAGAGTCTGAGGCGTCCGATCTCGAACTCACCATTGCCGGCACCGCCGACTACATCTCCATGGTCGAAGCCGGCGCCAACGAGATCTCCGAAGAGGACATGCTCGCCGCCATGACGTTCGGTCAGGAGGCCATCGCCGCGTTCTGCGAGGTGCAGCAGCGCTTCCTCAACCGTGCGGACATCCAGCCGGTCGAGTGGCCCATCCACGTGGCTGACCCGTCCATTGCCGAGCGCATCGCCCCCTTCGAGGCCGAGATGGCCGCCGCGATTCGCGATGCCGACAAGCAGGCCCGCATGGGCAAGGTCGCCGAGCTCAAGGACCGCGTACGTGCCGAGCAGTTCACCGATGAAGAGCGTGCTGCCTGGAAGGGCGATATCGCTGCGGCCCTCAAGAAGCTTGAGAAGAAGGCCATGCGCGCCATGGTCGTCGAGACGGGCGAGCGCGCCGACGGCCGCCGTCCCGAAGACATCCGCCCGCTACACATCGTTCCGGGCTACCTGCCCCGCGTCCACGGCTCCGGTCTGTTCCAGCGCGGCCAGACCCAGGCGCTCTCCATCGTCACGTTGGGCATGCTCAACGAATGGCAGCGCCTCGACACCATCGATCCGGCCGAGGGCAAGCGTTATATGCACCAGTACAACTTCCCGCCGTACTGCACAGGCGAAGCGGGCCGCATGGGTGCGCCGAAGCGCCGCGAGATCGGTCATGGTGCCTTGGCCGAGCGCGCGCTTTTGCCCGTGATCCCCAGCGAGGACGACTTCCCCTACGCTATCCGCGTGGTGTCCGAGGTGCTCGAGTCAAACGGCTCGTCCTCCATGGCTTCCACCTGCGGCTCGACACTGGCTTTGATGGATGCCGGCGTGCCTATCAAGGCTCCCGTTTCCGGTATCGCCATGGGGCTTATCAAGGAGGGCGACGATGTGGTCATCCTCTCCGACATCCAGGGTATCGAGGACTTCCTGGGCGACATGGACTTCAAGGTATGCGGCACCGAGAAGGGCATCACGGCCCTGCAGATGGACAACAAGGCCCGCGGTTTGTCAGTTGACATCCTAGCTCGCGCGCTCAAGCAGGCAAGCGAGGGCCGTGCTCACATTCTGACCGGCATGCTGGAGACCATCGAGGCGCCACGCGAGGAGCTTTCCCAGTTTGCCCCGCGCATCGAGACCATCCACATCCCGGTCGACAAGATCCGCGACGTCATTGGCAGCGGCGGCAAGGTCGTCCGCGGCATCCAAGAGGAGACGGGCGCGCACATCGACATCCAAGAAGACGGCACCATCCATATCGCGGCCATCGAGGGTCCGGCGGGCGATGCCGCCAAGGCCATGATCCTCGGCATCGTGAAGGAGCCCGAGGTGGGCGAGGTGTTCGACGGCGAGGTCGTGGGCATCAAGGACTTCGGCGCCTTCATCAAGCTGACACCGGGCAAGGACGGCCTGCTGCACATCAGCCGCGTGGCCAACGGCCGCGTGGGTAAGGTGGAAGATGTGCTGAACCTAGGCGACATCATCAAGGTAGAGGTGCTTGAGGTGGACCCGAAGACGGGCAAGATCTCGCTCGATCGTCTGGACAAGCCTGAGGCTCCCGAGGGCTCCGCGCCGCGCCGCGAGGACCGCGGACCCCGTCCCGAGCGCAGCGACCGCGACAACCGTCCGGGGCGCAGCAATCGCAGCAGCAGCGAGCGCACCCCCCGTCGCCGCCACGACAGCTAAGCGCTCGAAGCACGCCTGATCGAGTAAACGAAAGGCCGCGAAAGCGGCCTTTCGTCGCTGTACCCCCTGGAGAAGGGGCCAGATGCGAAGGCATCGTACGTTCTCCTTCCGGCCCTTCCTGCGGTGCGCCCCACATCTCGCGTCGGCGCCATGTGCGAGCCATCACCTCGTCGGCATCGTTTTGCACGGGCGCAAGGGCACCATGCAACGGTCGCCAGCCAATACTGCCGCCGAGGCCTCGGCTCAGCTGGCGGGAGGCCCGTCTTTTGCCTGTTCGTGGTAAGATGCTGCGAAAGGAAAGACGAAAGGAAGAGCATGATCAAAGTTGCAGTGGCCGGGTGCGCGGGACGCATGGGCACCACGGTGGTTGACGCGGTAGGGAAGGCTGACGACATGGAGGTCGTTTGCGGCATCGACCCGCATGCCGCGGGCTCCGAGACCGCGTTTCCCGTGTTCCCCAACGTGGTCGAGGCGCTCGACGGTGCGACGTTCGATGTGCTGGTGGACTTCACGCAGCCGGCCGTGGTGGCAGGCAACCTGCGCGTGGCACTGCCGGCCGGCGTTAACTGCGTCGTGGGCACGACTGGCATGTCGAACGAGACTCTCGACGAGCTGGCTGCATCGGCCGCACCGGGCACCTGCCTGTTTTACGCTCCGAACTTCACGACTGGTGCGGTGCTAATGATGGAGTTTGCCCGCGTTGCCGCCCCGTACTTTCCGGAAGCCGAGGTCATCGAGTTCCACCACGCCAAAAAGCTGGACGCGCCGAGCGGCACTGCGGTGCGCACAGCCCAGATCATCGCCGAGGCGCGGGGAGGCCGCGTAAGCGAGGCTCCCGGACGCGAGACCGAGATCGAAGGTGCTGAGGGCGCACGCGGGGCCCTGGTGGACGGCGTTCCGGTGCATTCCGTGCGTTCGATGGGCTATGTGGCCAGCCAGGAGGTCGTGTTCGGCTCGATGGGGCAGACACTCACCCTGCGCCACGACTCGTGGGACCGCGCGTCCTACATGCCGGGCGTTTTGCTGGGCATTCGCAGTGTGGGGGAGCGGTCGGGCCTGATTGTAGGTTTGGAGAACTTCATGGCGTGAGCATGAATCGCACGCCCGTTCGTGGCATAATAAGCGTTTAAGCATTCGATGCAAAGTGCGCGCGGCTCGAAACGACAGCAGCCTGCGCCCGGTACGTAAAGGAGACGAATATGTCGCAGCCCCGCTTCGGTCGCATGATCCCGGCCATGGTCACGCCGTTCGACAAGAACCGCGATCTGGACCTCGACCGCGCTCAGGCGCTGGCAAAGCGGTTGGTTGACGGAGGCAGCGACTCGCTCATTATCTCCGGCACGACCGGCGAGAGCCCGACGGTGTTCTACCCGCAGAAGATCGAGCTGTTCCGCGCCGTCATAGAAGCGGTGGGTGATCGTGTGCCCGTTATTGCCAACGTAGGCGATAACTGCACAGCCGACACCATCGACTTCGCGCACGATGTGGCGAAACTGGGCGTTGACGGATTCATGTGCGTCGTGCCGTACTACAGCAAGCCTCCGCAAGAGGGTATCTACGCGCACTTCGATGCCATTGCAAGCGCTGTGGAGCTGCCGATCATCCTCTATAATATCCCCGGCCGCTGCGTGGTGAACATGACTGCCGAGACTACGCTGCGTTTGGCGAGCGAGCATGGGAACATCGTTGCCGTGAAAGAGGCATCGGGCGACATGGCGCAGATCAAGGCTATTATCGACGGTGCGCCGGAAGGCTTTGCCGTGTATTCGGGCGACGATGCTGCCACCTACGAGCTTATGCAGCTGGGCGGCGACGGCGTCATCTCGACCATCGGCAACGTGGCGCCTGCTCGCATGAAGGAAATCGTCGAACTGTGCGCTGCGGGCGACTTCGACGGCGCGTTGGCGGCGCATGAGCGCCTGCTGCCGCTGATGAAGGGCCTGTTCGAGACTTCCAATCCCATTTTGGTGAAGGAAGCGCTCAAGCTTGTCGGCTTCCCGGTGGGCGGTGTGCGTCTGCCCTTGGTGGATGCTACCTCCGAGCAATCCGAGCGCCTTGCGGCCATCATGCGCGAAGTGGGCGTACTCGAAGCTTAAAATCACGCCGTGGCGCAAAGGCGCCGCAGCACAAGGACGGATGCGCCGCCTGCAAGGGCGGCGCTGTATGATAAGGAATAGTATGGAACAAAATAACACGCGCCCCGAGCGCGAGCAGAGCCGTGCGCAGGGAAACCGGCGCAGTAGCACCGCTCGTGCCAACGGTGGCAACAGCGGCCGCGAGAAGAACACGCGGTCGTACAAGCATGTGCAGCTGGAACACCAGCGTCCGCACCTCACGAAGGACGGACAGCAGCAAAACGGCCAGCAGAAGCAGGGTGGTGGGCAACAGGACACGCGACGCAGCGTCGCTTCGCCTAAGAAAGATCAGAATGCCACGTTGAAGGTCATCCCGCTGGGCGGTTTGGATGCCATCGGAAAGAACATGACCGTGTTCGAGTGCAAAGGCGACATGATCCTCGACGATGCGGGACTGATGTTTCCCGACGACGATCATCCGGGCATCGACCTGATCCTGCCCGACTACACCTATGTGCTGGAGAACGCCGACAAACTGCGCGGCATCATTATCACGCACGGCCACGAGGATCACACCGGCACGTTGCCGTACCTGATGAAGGATCTGGACCGCCAGATTCCCATCTACGGCACGAAGATGACGTTGGGCCTGATCGAAGGCAAGTTCGCCGAACATAGGATCAAAAACGCGAAGCTTATCGAGATCAAGCCGGGCGACCAGGTGAAGCTGGGCTGCATGACAGCCGAATTCTTCGCCGTGAACCACTCCATTCCGGGAGCCGTGGGCGTGTTCTTCCAGAGTCCTGCCGGAAACGTGCTCCATACGGGCGACTTCAAGCTCGATCAGACGCCCATCGACGGGGTGACTACCGATTTCGGTGCGCTCGCGAAGTATTCGCAGATGGGCGTGGACCTCATGATGAGCGACTCCACGAACGCCCAGAACCCCAACTTCACGCCGAGCGAGGCCGAGGTAGGCAAGGAGCTGGCGAAGATCATCTCGCAGGCCAAGGGCCGCGTGATCATCGCCTCGTTCGCAAGCCATATCCACCGCATGCAGCAGATCTGCGACGCCGCGCGCAACAACGGCCGTAAGGTCGTGGTCACGGGGCGCTCGATGATCCAGAACACCGACATCGCGCGGCGCCTGGGCTACCTGAACATTCCCGACGAGGATATCGTGGACGCCTACGATCTGAAGGGCATTCCGCCTGAGCAGGTGGTCATCATGTGCACGGGAAGCCAGGGCGAGCCGCTCTCGGCCCTTGCGCGCATTGCCAACGGCGAGCACAAGACCATCGATTTGGACAAGGGCGATACGGTCATCATCTCGGCTACGCCGGTTCCCGGCAACGAGAAGGCCGTCACGCGCGTGGTCAACTCGCTGGCCAAGATCGGGGCAGATGTCTACGACAAGAAGCGTGCCATGGTGCATGTGTCAGGACACGCCGGTGCCGAGGAGCTGAAACTGGTCCTTTCCATCGTAAGTCCCACGGCCTTCATGCCGGTGCACGGCGAGGCGACGCATCTGCGCGCCCACGCGCGCTTGGCAGAGGCGACGGGCGTGCCGACGGAAAACGTGTTCATCTGCGAGAACGGCGAAAGCTTGGAGCTTACGTCGCGCGGGGTGCAGCACGGCGAGACCGTGCAGAGCGGTATCGTGTTCGTGGACGGCCTGTCGGTGGGCGATACGTCGCAGGATATCCTCGACGAGCGTAACGCGCTGGGTTCCCAGGGTTTCGCTGCTGTGGCAGCTGCCATTTCGGGTAAGCGCAAGGATCTGGTGGGCGACGTGCAGATCGAGATGCACGGTATCACGGGCGGGGACGACGAGTACCTGCTACGCGATGCCCAGTCTACCGTGAAGAACGCACTCAAGCGCCAGCTGGGCAAGGGCGGCGGCGCGCGCGAGCTGAAGAAGGCGGCGCGCGACTCGCTGCTCTCTCTCTTGTGGGAACGCACGAAGCAGCGCCCCATGGCCGTCGTGAACTTGCTGGAAGTTTAAGCTATAATGGCCGCATGTGCTCAAGCGCAGGCGGCCATTTGCCCGCGTAATCGAACTTGAAACGTACTCTAAACGCAGCAAAAGGAGCTGGGCCGTGGCCCGACAGTCAGCACCCGCATCCAATAAATCTTCCAAAGCCTCGTCAGCTGCGAAGCCGAAGGGCAAGGCGGCATCGCCTGCCGAGAAAAGCGCCCGTAAAAACGGCGCTGTTGCGTCGCGCGCGGTTCCAGAGGACAGCCGGCGCATCATGGACGACCGCACCCAGCGCGACATCACGGGTGTCGCGTTCGCTGTGGTTGCCATCGCGCTGTTCGTGGCGGCCGTCATGCCGACGAACGCCATCGTGACGTCGTTCGTGTCGACGGCCCTGCACCTGGTATTGGGCTTGGGAGCCTACCTTCTGCCGTTTTTCTTGCTGATCATCGGGGCGAGCTTTCTCGTACGTTTCGATCGCGAGCGTGTTCCCGCTCGCGTGTCAGCGGGCTTGGTCATGATCTTCGTGGCCGTGTTGGTCCTTTTGGCGCTGTTCACCCCCTTGGATGCCGGCAGGGAAGGCGCTCCTGCGGCCTTGTTCGCAGCCGACCAGCTCTCGGCACGCGGCGGTTATATCGGCGCAGGTATCGCCTGGGTCGGGTTCACCCTGCTTGGCCAGGTTATCTCGTGCATCATCATGTTCGGTGTCATCGTGGCTGGCTTCGTGATCATCGGCTTCTCGCTCTCGAAGCTGATCGAGCATGTGCAGAGCAAACACTCCGAGGCGAGCGAGGACGGTGCCGGTGTGCTTGCGGCGCCCGCCTACGCACGCGTCCGGCGCTCCGAGGGCAAGGGCGCACAAGCTGCGGCAGCAGACGAGGCCCAGGCCACAAGCGTGCTTCCCCGTACCAAGAAGGGGAGGGCGGAGCGCGCCGAGGAGGGTGAGAAGAAGCCGCGCCGTGCCTCTGAATCGCTGAATACCCAGGTCATCGGCGGGCGGCATGCCGCCTCATTCGATGCTCCCGCTGCGGTGGAGCAGCCCTTGACCCGAAAGCTCGGCCGCGCGCGCAACGCCGTTGATGCAGATGCGCAAGCGACACGCAAGAAAACGTCTTCCACGCCGCTTGCTGCTCCCCAGCCGCAGGATGGTTTCCAGTTGCCCACACCCGATATGCTCGCCACAAGCAACTTGTCCAAGAAGGACAAGGCCAACGAAGTTGAGCTGCGCGAGACAGCCGACTGCCTACAGGAGACGCTTGAGAGCTTCAGTATCTTCGCCGAGGTCGTAGGCTGGGTGGCCGGGCCCACGGTGACGCTGTTCAAGGTGGATCTGCCCTCCGGCGTGCGCGTAAGCCGCATCACGGCGCTTGAGCAGGACATTGCTCTCGCGCTCGCTGCACCCGGCGTGCGCATCTTCGCGCCCATTCCTGGCACGAACTACGTCGGTATCGAAGTACCCAACCGCACGCGCCAGACCGTGCTTTTGGGCGATGTGCTCAAAGATGCGCAGGAGGGGCCCCTGCAGGTTGCCATCGGCAAGGACGTCGAGGGCCGATCCATCGTGTCCGACCTGTCCAAGATGCCCCACCTGCTCATCGGCGGCACCACGGGCTCAGGCAAGTCGGTGTCGGTGAACGCCATGATCATGTCCATCCTCATGCGCGCCACACCCGCTGAGGTGCGCTTCATCATGATCGACCCCAAGCGCGTGGAGTTCACGCCCTACAACGGCATCCCGCACCTCTACGTACCCGTTGTCACCGAGGCGCGTGAGGCTGCGAGTGCGCTCTCGTGGGGCGTGGCCGAGATGGAGCGGCGCCTGAAGGTGTTCTCCAAGGTAGGTGCCCGCAACATCGGCCAGTACAATGCCAAGGTGCAAGCCGAGCTTGCCGAACAGCAGAAAGTCGCAGACGAGGGCAAGGAGCCCGCTGCGCGCGCGCTGGGAGACGAGCTTCCCTACATCGTCATCATCATCGACGAGCTGGCCGACCTCATGATGAACGTGGGCAAGGAAGTTGAGTTCTCCATCAGCCGCATCGCGCAGCTGGCGCGTGCCGCCGGCATCCACCTGATCGTGGCCACGCAGCGTCCGTCCACAAACGTGGTCACGGGCCTCATCAAGGCGAACATCACGAACCGCATCGCGTTCAACGTGGCTTCGGGCATCGATAGCCGCGTCGTGCTGGACACGCCGGGTGCCGAGCGCCTCATCGGATTGGGCGACTTACTGCTGTCGAAGCCTGAGCTGGCCAAGCCGCAGCGCATCCAGGGCTGCTATGTCTCAGAAGACGAGATCAATGCCGTGGTGGACATGCTCAAGGAGCAAGGCGAGCCCGAGTACCATTCCGAGATATTGCAGACGAACCTTATCACGTTGGGAGCGTCGCAGCCCGACGGCAGCGGAGGCAGCTGCTCGGACGACGATCCGCTTATCTGGGAGGCTGCCGATATCGTTGTGTCGAGCGCCCTGGGCTCTACGTCGAACATACAAAGGCGCCTGAAAGTTGGTTATTCTCGCGCTGGGCGTATAATGGACATGCTCGAGGATAAGGGCGTCGTGGGGCCGCCGAACGGCAGCAAACCCCGTGATGTGTTAGTTGACGCCATGGAGCTGGAGACGCTGAAGGCGTTCGAGGCGCAAGACTCAGGCGAGGAGTAACGACGTGGCACGGATGACATTCGGATCGATATTGCAGGAGGCCCGTGAGCGCAAGGGCCTCGACCTGTCCACGGCATCACGGCGATTGCGGATACGTCCGGATATCCTACGTGCTATCGAAAGCAACGACTTCTCCCGCATGCCCCCACGCGGCTATACTCGCAACATGGTGAACGCCTATGCACGCCTTCTCGGGCTCAATCCTACCGAAATAACGCGCATGTATCTGGACGAAGCCTACGCCTACCAGGTGGGACGTGCTCGTTCGGACGTTCAGCCGGCATCGGGCTTCGACATGGGCGAGGCTACACGCACGCGTCGTGCCCCCCGTGCAACGCGCCAGGAAGAGGAGCCGGCGGAGCACGCTCCCCGGCAAAACGCCTTCGGGCGGGCTCTCTACGACGACCGTACCGCCTACAGCCGCGCCGACTACGGCCAGCGTGGCGCGGCGACCGGAGGATCTGATCGCCGGTATGCGGAGGGACGCACGCATGCCAGCCGCCATACCGCGCTTCCGAACACCCAGTACACGAACTTCTATGCGGGCCCGAAGGCTTCGAGCGGCGTGCAGTCTAAGCTGCCGTTCCTTATTGCGGGCGGCGTCATACTCGTGCTGCTTATCGTGGTGCTGTTCCTGGTGTTCGGCAACAAGGGCAGCGCCAGCGAGGATGTGCCGAAGGTGCCAGTAACCGGCCTGACCGACACCACGCAAAACGGCCAGGGCGATGGGGAGCAACAGCAGCAGCAAGCGCCGGTTGAAACCGCACCTACGAACGTGCAGGTGGTCTACGAGGTGGCGAAGGGCGAGGACCCTTATGCGGTCATCACTGCGAACGGCGAGGCTTCTGAGGTGTTCTTGACCGCAGGCTCTAAAGAGACCGTCGAGGTAACGGGCACCTGGACCCTTGCTTGCTGGATGAGCGATTCTGTCACCGTCACGGTGAATGGCGAGAAGGTTGCGTTCGACACCACCGACGCCAACGGGGTTCCCATGGTGTCTGTCGACTTCAATACCTACTTAGAGAAGTGGAAGGCCGATCATCCGAATGCGGCGACATCGGGTGCAAAAGCTGCTTCCGGCACCGATGGGCAGGCATCTAATGCCGGTGCTTCGGGCACGGGAAACAATACGGGCTCGTCGAGCGCAGCGTAACCAGACGGAGGCCAAACAGGCCCTCGGGCTTTCACGACCGCACTTAGGCGCGGATTTCGCAACCGACCGGCTGTGGAATCCGCGCTTTGCACGTTCAAGGAGAGATTCTGCCTGAACGTGCGCTCTTGCCCTCGCCGCCATCCGCTTCCCGGCCTATGCTGCTTGCCTGCAATCCAGGGCGTTCGCCTTGAAATAAGGTATGCTGGTCGGAAACATAAAACGAGACGGCCCGACTGGACAGGCGGGCCGAAACGGGAAAGGAGCACCGGCTATGGCGAAAGAATCCAGCTTCGACGTGGTGTCCACGATCGACATGCAGGAGGTCGACAATGCGTTTCAGCAGGCGAAGAAGGAGCTGGCGCAGCGCTACGACCTGAAGGACTCGGGTGCCGAGATATCGCTCGACAAGGCGAACAAGACCATGGCTGTGTCCGCTCCGGCCGATTTCGTGGCAAAGCAAGTCATCGATGTCATCGCCACCAAACTCGTCAAGCGCGGCATCGACTTGGGCGCGGTGAAGTGGGCGGATTCCCAGGCAGCAGCCGGGCAGAGCGTACGTCAGACGGCCTCTGTCGTCGAAGGCATCGAAAAAGATATCGCCAGTAAGATAAACAAGGATATCAAGGCTACGAAGATCAAGGTCAAAGTGCAGATCGAGGGCGACAAGCTGCGGGTGAGCGCCCCCTCGCGCGATGCGCTTCAGGAAGTCATTGCCTTCCTGAAGGACCAGGATTACGGTCAGCCGCTCCAATACGTGAACTACCGCTAGGCTGCGAGGACCATGGATACAGCTTCGCAGGATCTCGCTCGACTGTCAGTAGCGTTCATCACCCTGGGGTGCGCTAAAAACGAAGTGGACACGACCCACATGCGGGCACGGGTGGCCGAAGCGGGCTATGCACTAGCAGACGACCCGGCAGATGCCGATGCGGTTGTAGTGAACACCTGCTCGTTCATACAGGCGGCTACCGAAGAGAGCCTCGAGGCTATCTTCGACGCAGCCGATCTGCCCCAGGTCGCATCAGGGAGGGCGAAGCTCGTGGTAGCCGGCTGCATGCCAGCTCGCTACGGTGACGAGCTGGCCTCCGAGTTGACCGAGGCCGGGGCGTTCGTGCCCTGCTCGCGTGAGGACGATATCGCAGCGGTGCTGGCCGAGGTAATTGGAGCGCCGTCCCAAGGAGGGGTTGCCGGCCCTGCTGCGGAAGACAAGCTGGCAGGAGTGTCGGCCTACGTCAAGATATCGGACGGCTGCGACCGCTTCTGCTCGTACTGCACGATTCCCTACATCCGGGGGCGCTATCGCAGCTTCCCGCTGGATGAAGTGCGCGCTGAAGTGGACGATCTGGTGGCGCGCGGTGCCCGCGAGGTCGTGCTCATCGCGCAGGACACGGGACGCTGGGGTGCCGACTTCGACGATCCCTCGACACTGGCTGTCCTTGTGACGTCCTTGGCAGAAGAGCATGCGGACACGTGGTTCCGTGTCATGTATATCCAGCCGGAAGGCCTCACCGACGAGCTTTTGGACGCGGTAGCTACCCATGACAACGTATGCAGCTACTTCGACATCCCGTTCCAGCACGCCGATGCCGGCATCTTGCGCGCCATGAACCGCACCGGCTCAGGTGCAGAGTTCAACGACCTGATCGCACGGGTGCGCCAGCGCATTCCACAGGCAACGTTGCGCACGACGCTCATCGCCGGCTTTCCCGGCGAGACCGACGAGCAGTTCGAGGACCTCTGCACGTTCGTGGAGGAGGCCGACCTTGACTACATCGGCGTGTTTCCCTATTCGCGCGAAGAGGGTACGCGAGCACACGACCTGGCTGAACAAGTGGACGACGACGAGAAAGCCGATCGCGCACAGCGTTTGCGCGATCTGTCGGATGCCGTCTGCACGCCGCGTGTGGCGGCACGCATCGGGCGCACTCTGGACGTGCTGGTGGAAGGACGCGAGGAAGACGGGCAGCTGTTCGGCCGTGCCATGTGCCAGGCCCCCGAGGTGGACGGCGTGACCTACCTTGAGTCGGGCGAGGTCGGCGAGATCCGCCGCGTGGTTATCGGGGACACGCTGCTCTACGAGATGGAAGGTGCGTGATAGGACGTATGCGAACGTCTGAACAGATAACGCCGACACCGGCAAACAAGCTGTGGACGCCAGCTAACGTCGTCACACTCGTGCGCATCTGCCTGGTGCCGCTGTTTGTCGTAGCCCTTATCAGCCCCTGGCCCGAATGGTTTGGCCTGCCGAAAGACCTCAACGGTGCAAAGAGCCTTATCGCGGCTGGTATCTTCATTGTTATATCGTGCACTGACTGGCTGGATGGCTATCTGGCGCGCAGCCGTGGGGAAGTGACCGACTTCGGCAAGTTCATGGACCCGCTTGCCGACAAGATACTCGTAGCAGCGGCCTTGCTGGCGCTGGTCGAGCTGGGTGCCTTGCCCAGCTGGGTCGTCCTGGTCATACTGGCGCGCGAATTCATCGTGTCGGGCGTGCGCATGGTCGCGGCAACCGAAGGCGTAGTTATCGCTGCCAGCTGGTACGGTAAATTCAAGACCGTGTTCCAGATGATCGCGATCGTGCTGTTCACCATTAAAGACAGTTACATGGTAGGCAGCGTGCACGCTGCGTTCTCCGATTGGATGTGGCTTCTCAGCTGGGGAGTCATGATCATTGCGCTTGTGCTGACGGTGGTGTCCATGCTGGACTACATCGCCAAGGCGCGCCATTTGATCGGGTTTGCGCCGAAACGAGCACGGAAGAAGAGCTCGGCAGCCGACGCCGGCGAGGATAGGGGCGGGCACCCCGCCCTCGACTCTTGCACCGAAAGAGGGGCGCTTGAGGGGGCGGGCGCCGATAAGGCGGCAGTCGCTGATGCGCAACGGCAGCTGGACGAAGGGGAGCTTGCAGCTATCTCACCCGACGAGCTAAACAGGCTTGCCCGGGAAGTGCTCGAGGCGGCGCGCACGGCAGGACGGACCCTCGGTACGGCAGAGAGCCTGACAGGCGGCCTTATCGCGGCAACGCTTACCGAGGTGCCGGGAAGCTCGGAAGTGGTGCGCGGGGCCGTAGTCAGTTATGTGAACGAAGTGAAGCAAGGGCTTCTGGGCGTTGACGGAAAGACGCTGGAGCGCGCGGGTGCCGTAAGCGAGGAAACGGCACGGGGCATGGCCGAGGGAGCGCGGCGCGACTTGGACGCCGATGTGGTGGTGGCGGTTACCGGCATCGCCGGTCCGGGGGGTGCCGAACCGGGAAAGCCCGTTGGCACCGTATGGATCGGACTCGCTTATAGCGCGGAAACGGTTGCTCGTCGGTATTGCTTTGCAGGTGACCGTACCCAAGTGCGCCTTCAAACGGTGCGGGCGGCACTTGCGCTTATGGGCGAGGCCTTGAAAGCATAAAGATCCTTTTGCGTTTGCCGCAATTTCCCATGCAAGGGGAAACGATGCCCCGCCAGCTTCCAAGGGGGACGGTATCGAAAGTCCCCGAGGTTGCACAAAATTACCGCAAAACGAATATCGGCGGCCATGCGGTCGTCGATATTCGTTTTCGTGGATCGTTATTCGGCTACAGGGGCTTTTCATGCAGCCCCTGTGTGCGGACGAGGGGGCTCGCTGTCCGCACGGGAGGTATATCCTTGATCCTTTCCGTTTTTCTGACATCCGCCTATCCCTGGTGTGTACGGATGAGGCGAGGCGATGTTCTTTGTTGCGCCCTGCAATACACATCGCCTTCTAACCCTATGCTGCAATTGATAAGAAGAACTTCTTGCTTGGAGCGTGCTTGCATTCTGCTCGGTTTCAGGCGGTCGTCTGGTCGGAAAACTGTCGGATCTTTGCGGTGTTTTGACGGCTCTTTTACGATCGATCGGTAAGGTTGCGGAGGTATGCTTTCCCTAGCAAATTGCTAAACCTGTCTTGACAGACAAACATTTGTACGCATAATAGTAAGCAACGGAATTCAACCGTACACGCTCGAGAAGAGAAGGACCATGAACGACGAAAAATCCAAGATGCTCAAGCTGACGACCGACCAGATCGAATCCAAGTTCGGGCAAGGCTCCATCATGAAGCTCGGCGAGGATGGCAAAAACCTTAGCATCGGCGTTATTCCTACGGGAGCGCTACCGCTTGACGCGGCGCTCGGTATCGGCGGAGTACCGCGCGGCCGCGTCATCGAGGTGTACGGGCCCGAATCGAGCGGCAAGACGACGCTTGCCCTTCAGATTCTAGCCGAAGCCCAGGCTATGGGCGGTATTGCTGCCTTCATCGACGCGGAGCACGCTCTCGACCCCGTATATGCGGCACGCTTAGGCGTAGATATCGACGAGGTTCTGGTCTCCCAGCCCGATACTGGCGAGCAGGCGCTTGAGATCTGCGATATGCTGGTACGTTCGGGTGCTATCGACTGCGTCGTCATCGACTCGGTAGCCGCGCTCGTGCCCCGAGCCGAGATCGAGGGCGAGATCGGCGATACGACGGTCGGCCTGCAGGCCCGGTTAATGTCGCAAGCCTTACGCAAACTGGCAGGCTCTCTTTCCAAATCGAACACCACCTGCATTTTCATCAACCAGTTGCGCGAGAAGATCGGCGTCATGTTCGGCAACCCCGAAACGACCACAGGTGGCCGCGCACTCAAGTTCTTCTCGAGTGTGCGTATCGACATCCGCCGCATCGACTCCATCAAGAAAGACGGCGAGATCGTCGGCAACCGTGTACGCGCCAAAGTGGTGAAGAACAAAGTAGCCCCTCCCTTCAAGCAGGCGGAGTTCGACCTCATGTACGGCGAGGGAATCTCGCGTGAAGGCTGCATCGTTGACATGGCTGTCGAAGCCGGCGTGGCAAAGAAGAGCGGCGCCTGGTACACCTACGGTGACGAGCGGCTCGGCCAAGGGCGCGAGGCGGCAAAGCAAACGCTCAAGGAGAACCCCGATCTACGTGATGAACTGGAACTGAAGGTACGCGAGGCCTTTGAGATACCGGTGATCACGCGCACGGCCGACGAAGCCGACGCCATGTCTCCGGTAGCGAAGCCCACGAAGAAGAAGTAGCAGATCCGACATGGACGATACCCTCAAAGCGCACTTGCGTGCGCAGATAGCCGCTATCGAGGCGAAGAATCCCACACCGATGCTGTCTGGCCATATCGTGCCTGGCGGCACCTGCAAGGGGCCTTGTGGCAGCGAGGGTGCCAGCTCGTTCAAAACGAACCGCCGCACCACCGAGGACGAGGGAAGTTGCGAGGCGCCCGACGAGCGCGGAGAGCGTCTGCGCGCATTTCGCAAGATAGAGCGGCTCTGCAATGTACGCGAGCAGGCAAGTGAGCAGCTGCGCCGTCGTCTCGTGCGCGACGGCTTTTCCGAAGCAGCGACTGAGGCTGCTATCGTCCGGGCGCTGGGATGCGGCCTTGTGGACGATGCCCGATTCGCCGAAGTGCTTGTGCGTTGCCGTTTGGCGGCAGGTAAGGGAATGCAGGGAATCGAGCGAGAGCTCTCCTCGCTCGGCATCGAGCCGTCCTCCGTTTCCGGCTGGCCCGACGAATTCTCGACAGGGGAGGAGAGTGAAATCGAGCGAGCCCTCGCACTGCTCGAACGCAAGCCCCCTCGTGCGAAAAACCAACGCGACGCTGCCTATCGCCGTCTTGCTCAAAAGGGATTCTCGGCTTCCATAGCCACTACGGCGGCAAGGCTTTGGAGCGAATCTGCTCAAGTGGGTTCTTGTCCGACAGACTGGTAGCGCTTGGCGTGTCGCATAAGTCGCATAAGTCGGCCGATGCTTTCCGCTATTTTTCTGACAGGGGT
>NZ_JAVWUP010000020.1:0-1750 GCF_036667095.1 Gordonibacter sp.
GTCAACATTTGCGTGCCGCTTCGCGAGCACGCGATTGGCGCGGTGTACAATGGCCGAGAAAGCCGCCCGCCCCGTCGCAGTCGGAAGGACCTTGTGGAAAGGACCGTATCCATGGGAATCGTTGCAGCGTACGTCGCCCCTCATCCGCCCCTCATCGTGCCGTCGGTGGGCCGTGGCCAAGAGCACGCAATCCGAAACACTCTCAGCGCCTACCAAGAGATCGCCTGTCGTATCGCGGCACATGCACCCGACGTGATCGTCGTGGTGTCCCCCCACGCCCCGCTCTACCGCGATTGCTTCCATGTCTCTACCGGCGACGGTGCTCATGGCGATATGGGGCAGTTTGGTGCGTGGGATGCATCCCTGACCGTAGCCTACGATGCCTCTTTTGCTGCGGCCGTTTCGGCTTGCGCGCGGGGGCGTGACGTTTCTATCTGCGGCAGCGGTATGCGCGACGGCGAGCTGGACCACGGCACGTTCGTCCCGCTGTACTTCGTGAACGAAAAATACGCAGACTACCGGCTTGTACGCGTGGGCCTATCGGGCCTGCCGGCCCGAGACCACCGCGAGATGGGGCGTTGCATTGCCGAGGCGGCGCGCGACCTGGACCGGCGTACGGTACTCGTGGCCAGCGGCGACTTGTCCCACAAGCTGAAAGAGGACGGCCCTTACGGCTTGGCGCCGGAAGGACCGGTGTTCGACCGCAACGTGACGAGCTTGCTCGATGCGGGCGATCTGGAGGGTCTATTCACGTTCGACGGGGCGTTTCGCGAGGCGGCCGCCGAGTGCGGGCTGGGTTCGCTGCAGGTTATGGCAGGTGCGCTGGACGGCTCTGCATTCACCCATGAGCTCCTCAGCTACGAGGGGCCGTTCGGCGTCGGCTATGCTGTCGCGGCGTTCGAGGTAGCGAGCAGCCAGGGCGACGGTGCCGTCGTTTCGGCCGTGGATAGGGAGGCGGATGCGCGCATGGCGCGTAACGAGGCGGCCTCTTCTGCATCGGTTGACCCTTTCGTGAAGCTTGCCCGTGCTTCAGTCGAGAGCTTCGTTCGGGTAGGGCGCCTGATCGACCTACCGGCGAACCTGCCGCCCGACCTTGCCGACGCGCGTGCGGGCGTGTTCGTATCGCTGCATAAAGACGGTGACCTGCGCGGGTGCATCGGAACGATCGAGCCGGTCACCGGTAGCGTTGCCGAGGAGGTAGTCCGCAACGCCGTTGCAGCCGCCAGCAATGACCCGCGCTTTTCGCCTGTGTCTGTGGACGAGCTTGGCAGCCTGTCCTATTCGGTGGACGTATTGTTCCCGCCCGAGCCTATCGAAGGGCTCGACGAGCTGGATGTGGCGCGCTTCGGCATCATAGTAGGGAAGGGGAGCCGGCGGGGACTTCTGCTGCCGAACCTGGACGGCGTCGACTCGGTCGAGCAGCAAGTGGACATCGCGAAGCGCAAAGCGGGCATCTCTGTGGACGAAGGCGGTGTGCAGCTTGCGCGCTTCGAGGTGGTGCGTCACGAACGTGGTGGGGAGGCGCGCCGTGCCTGAGCGCGTTGTCTGCCGAATCTGCCCCCATGCCTGCGTACTGGTCGAAGGCGGCCACGGGCTTTGTCGCGCTCGTGTGGCGCGCGGCGGAGCAGTGGTTGACGAGAACTATGGTCGCGTGACCTCGCTTGCCCTGGATCCTGTCGAGAAGAAGCCGTTGGCGCGTTGGCACCCGGGCTCGCTCGTCTTGTCCGTGGGCAGTTACGGCTGCAATCTG
>NZ_JAVWUP010000020.1:1850-10689 GCF_036667095.1 Gordonibacter sp.
CGTCGTGTCACCTTGAGGTGACAACGCTTGTCGTTCCCGGCATGAACGACGCGGTAGAGGAGATCGATGCGGCAGCAGCCTGGCTCGCTTCGCTCGACCCCTCTATTCCCTACCACCTCACCCGCTTCTTCCCAAGCCATCGCTTGCGGGATCGCCCGCCCACGCCCGTGTCGACGCTGCGTGAGCTGCGCCGTGTGGCGCGCCGCCATTTAGACGACGTGCTGCTGGGCAACTGCTGATCGGGGCGCAATAAACTTACCGGTAGAGAGAACCCTCGTAGGTATGCCTTGAGGAAAGGTGCAGTTTGCTTGGCGGCTTTGCGTCGCGGACGGCACGGTGAGCTGCTCTGCGAGATCTCTGTGCCACGAGGTGGGCATCAGGTGTCTATCAGGTAGGGAATGGTCACGAGGGCCACATCGCGCCGCTCCAGCAGCGACGACTCCAGCAACAGGGTGGTCTGGTTGTGCAGGGGCATCTGCCAGAGCTTCGTGACCAGCTGGGGCATCACGATGGTCAACGTCTCGTGGCGCTGCAGGCGCCCCAGACGGTCATCCACATGGTTGATCAGCATCTCGTTCACGTTGCGGTAGGGCGCTTTCTCAATGACCAGCGGAGCGTCGATGCCCAAGCGCTGGTAGTCAGCTTTGAACCGGCGCGTAGCAGCGGCGCTTACCTTCACATGGTAGACCTCGATGTCGCTGCTGAGCGACCGCGCATAGTTCAGCGTTTTGATGAACGGCCGGTTGACTGCATGGGCGGGGATGATCACGTGGGTGCGCGGCACGTCGGAGAGCAGCAGGCTGCGTGCTTTCTCGTCGTCGCGGATCATAAGGCATTCGTGCACGTCGCGGTAGTGGCGGTTGATGACGGCCATCAGGGCTACGGTGGCACCGATGGCGACGAGCGATATCCAGGCACCGGCCAGGAAGTTCGTAGCGACGATGACGCACAGCACCAGGGCGGTGACCACGGCACCGAACCCGTTGATGCAGGCGCGGCGCATCCAAGGGCCGCTGCGATGGCGACGCCAGTGCACCACCATGCCGCCTTGTGCGATGGTGAACGAGAGGAACACGCCGGCGGCGTACAGGGGGATAAGCAGGTGCGTGTCGCCGGCGAAGGCAACGACCAGCACCACGGCGAACACGGATGCGAACAGTATGCCGTTGGAGTACACCAGGCGCGACCCCTTGTCGGAAAAACGCTTGGGTAAAAAGCCGTCTTGGGACAGCAGCGACATAAGCTGAGGCATGCCGTTGTAGGCGGTGTTGGCGGCCAGCAGCAGGATAAGCGCGGTGGCTATCTGTATCACGTAGAACATGATGCTGTTGCCGCCGAACACGCTGGTGGCGATCTGCGCGATGATGGTCAGGTCGGGCGAGGGCGCTACGCGGCAGAGCAGGGCCAAAACGCACACGCCACCGAAGATGACCAGCACGATAAGCCCGAGCAGGTTCAGCGTTGCCTTGGCGTTTTTGCGCGCGGGCTGGGCGAAGTTCGGCACACTGTTGCTGATGGCCTCCACGCCGGTAAGCGCCGAGCAGCCCGACGAGAACGCGCGCAGCACCAAGAACAGCGTCAGGTCGCCAGCTGTTTGGGAAAGCTCGGCTGCCTGTGCTGCCGGCTCGAGCATGCCCAGTGCCGACTTCACCACGCCCACCACGATCATGATCAGGACCGAGGCGACGAAAAAGTAGGTGGGAAGGCCGAAGACTTTGGAGGATTCGCGAAGCCCTCGTAAGTTGCCGACGGTCATGATGACGATGAACGCCACGATCATGGGCACCTTGAAAGGCGCCATGGCGGGCAGCGCCGACGTGACGGCTGCAGCACCCGAGCACGAGCTTACTGCAATAGTCAGCACATAACCGATGATCAACCCCGATGCCGCCACGAGAGAGGGTATGCGCCCCAGGTTCTCGCGTGCCACGCTGTAGGCGCCGCCGCCTTGCGGATAGGCATCGATAACCTGCCGATAGCAGAGGATCAGCATGAGCAGCAGCGCGATGATGGCTCCAGCCACCCCGAGCATAGGGGTATAGCTTGCCAAGGCCAGTATGGGGATGAATACGAGCAGTATCTCCTCGCAGGCGTAGGCAACCGACGAGATGGCGTCGCTGGAAAGGACCGGGAGCCCCCAGATAACGCCGTATTTCTGCGATTCGAGCTCAGAGCTTTTGAGCGGCTTGCCCAGCAAGCGGTATTTCCAGGAGTTGGCGTTCATGGCCGTCTTTCTCAAGCGTCGCTCCGACGCGGTTGCAGCGGGAGCGGAAAATCCCCATCTTTCAGGGAGAATGAAGGTTTACTCCTTTTGCGACCTGCGGTCAAGATGGCAAACGGGCAGCATGGGGTTACCGTTCGGTGACGTACCACACCTTCGATGGGCTGTTGGCCGATGCAGCTTTGGTGCTGGGCAAAGAGCCGAACGACGAAGGTGCCCTCAGGCGATGGGGGGACGGGGTTTGAGGAACTTGCCTCGGAACTGCTCGTCTGAGACCGGTCGGGGTACGGGGCGGGAGTACAGGAATCCCTGTGCGATGATGTTCGGATTGATTGCCTGTAGCATGGTGGCCTGCTCGAGCGTCTCTACGCCTTCGACGACGATCTTCACGCCGAGGTTTTCGGCGATGGCGATAATGCCTTCGAGGATAATCCTGTTCCGCGCATCGCGCGTGCTGTCCGCCAGCAGCGATTTGTCTATTTTCAGCACGTCGGTCGGTATGTCCTGCAGGGCGCCGAGCGACGAGTAGCCCTTCCCGAAATCGTCGATGGAAAGCTGGAAGCCGTAGGCTTTCAGGCGCTTGCACACGATTTCGGTGCGCTTCAGGTCTTCCATTACGATGCTCTCGGTTGCCTCGAGTTCCAGATGATCGGTCGGGACGTCGTAATGCTCGGCCAGGGAGAGCAGCGTATCGGGGAAGCTGTCGTTTTGGAGATGGATGCGCGAGAAGTTGCAGGCGATAACCGGCGCGGGGAGGCCGTCGTCGAGGAAGTCTCGAATACGTTGGCAGGCGAGGGCGAACACTTGCAGGTCGACTTTGGTGATAAGCCCACTCTTCTCGAGCAGGGAAATGAACTTGTCGGGTGCAGTGAGCCCTTTGGTGGGCGAATCCCAGCGTACCAAGGCCTCGAAGCTGTCGATCCTGCCGGTGGCTATGTGTACCTTGGGCTGGTAGTACGCAATGAATTCGCCGTTTTCGAGGGCCCGGGCCGCTTCGGTTTGCAAGACGCGATCGGCGATGTCCTGCTCGCGCATACCCTCGGAGTACAGGGCTAGAGCGCTGCGCGTGGACGATTCCGCGCTTTCGCGGGCATACCGGGCGCAGTCGATGAATTCCGACAGCAGCTGCTTAGAATCGGCGCGGGGCGCCGAGACGGTGCTCGCGCCGGCGCGTAGCGAAAGGTGGTATTGGTGCTTTTCGAGAACAGCAAGCTGGCTAAACGCCCGTTCCAACGATTCGAAGCGCTCGGCCAGCTCGTCTAGGGAGCGCCATCGGATGAGAACGACGAATTGGTCCGCCGAAACGCGTGCGTAGCATTCCTCGTCTTTCGTGAAACTGGCTAAAAGGTCGTTGAGCGCGATGAGCAGGTGATCTCCCTCTGCGAATCCGAAGGCGGCATTGAAGCTCTTGAAGCGGTTGATGTCGATATAGACGATCGCATGGGCACGCTCAGGATTCTTGTCGACGATGCGGTAGGCCTCGTTTTGGAATTTGCTGAAACTCCACCCTCCGGTGAGCTGGTCGTTGTCGACGAGTTGGGATATCTTGCGGGCATTGCGTGTCTTGCTGCGCGAGATGTAGAGCACGGTTGCGATGGCTCCTAGGGCGAGACCGATGGTTGCGAGGATTATCTGTATCGGATACTGCCTCATGATGTCAATCGGGCTGGCAGGATGGCTGGCGACAGCGTTATCGGTGATCCACTTTGTCATGGTCTTGTCCGACGTGAACTGGACGCAGCGATCGAGGATGGCGATAAGGCGAGGGTCAGTGGCCGGCGAGGCCCCCAGCGACATCGAATTGGTGTAGTCGGTAAGCGACAGTATTCCAAGCGAGCTGTACTGCGGCTCTGCCAAAAGATAGTTGGCGACGTTGATGTCTGCGAAAGCGGCGTCGGCTTCGCCCTCAATGATCGCATCGAAGCAACGTTTAGGCGTGGGATAGTAGCGTATCTCGCTTGTGTCGTAGTCTTTGGATATCTCGTCTGATAGGGAGAATCCTTCGGGTAGCGCGAGCCTCTTCTGGGTCGAGGCGGGCTTTGCGACCATTGCCATGGGGTCACTCAGGTATACCCCTGTTTTCCTTACCTTGTTATCGAGGTCGTCGAGGAGGGGGTCGATGGAGTATACGAGATCCACCTCGCCATTCGTTACCATGTTCACCGCTTCGCGTTGGCTGTCCACGGGAACGAATTCGAAGGCAAGACCGGTGATCCTGGAGATGTCGGCGAACAGAGATGCCGATATTCCTGTGAAATCGCCGGTGCTCGGGTCGGTGAAGGACAGCGGCATGCGAAATGAGGCATACGCAACCTTAAGCGTAGGTGCGCTATTGAGGTAGAGGTATTCGTCACGGGTGAAAACGGGGTCTTGGTTGGTGTTGATGCTAAAATACTTCTTGTAAAGATTCAGAAAGAAGTCGGGATAGCGGGATTTGAGGCTGTCTATGGACTGGTCGAGTTCGGAGCGGAGCGCCTCGCGGTCTTTCGGCAGCGCTATGTACAGCGATTCGGGCGAAAAGTGGGCCACCATCTTGAAATTGTCGACATGGCCGAGGTCGAACGTGGTCAACGCGTCTATTGCTCCTGTATCGAGTGCTTCCATGAGTTTGGGAAGGTTTGCGAAGGACACAAGCTGCGCGGAAAAGCCGTTTGCCTCGCTGTAGTCGAGAAAGGCCTGGGTTGATTGGCTTCCCTCGATGGTTCCTACCTTCATGCCCTCGAAGCTTTCGAAGTCCTCGTAAGCGTAGCGGGTGTCGTCTAGGCGGACGTGGATGGTGGTGTAAACGTCTCCGACAGAATTACTGGAGAAGAGCATCTGCTCATCGCGTTCGGGGACGTAGTGCACGGAAGGGAGGAGGTCGACCTCGCCTCGCGCAAGGGCCTCTGATGCGGCGGTCCATGAATCGAACGTGACGTATTCATAGTCCCAGTTGGCATGGAGCGCCAGTTCCTTGAGGTAGTCGATATTGAATCCCCGGAAGGTGCCGTCGTCGGATTGCTCCATATAGGCTCCGTCGGGAAAGGTTGCGACACGGAGGGTTTTTGTTTTCTGCTCCGATAGGGAGTCGGCGGGTGCTTCGGCGTAAGCGGCGGTAGGAGTGCAGGAAAGCGTCGCAATCGTCAGGATTGCGAAGGCGACTCGAAGGCAGGTACTCCGTAGAGGACGGCGTGCCGTTGTTGCCGAAAAGCCGATCGAAGTTCCTTCCAGAATAAGGGCAAGGGCACGCTTCTCCCTGCGTGCAGGTTCCATGATAATACATAGGCGCGCTTTATTGCCGCAGATAGTGAACCCGTAAGGTCGTTGTGTCCAGAATCTGTCCAACCCTATTCAGGTTTCTGCATATTTTCGCAAATTTCTGCATAAAAGGGGTTACATAGCGTTGCCAAAGCGCATATACTGCCTTCAGTCCTTTAAAAGCGGTACAGAGAGACCGACAAGGTAGAACCCCAGCGCCCACCGATACAAGGGCGCGGCGAGTCGAAGCCTTTGTCTGTCGCGGAGGCTTTTTTCATGCCTTTCTGCGCCAGGCGACGCTCAGACGGGGAAGCGCGCAAACTAACTCGGCGCGCGAGCCCCAGACGAGCGAAGAGGTCCGCCTGTACCATCCCGAACGGAAGGGGTGGGTACATGACCGATGCAGGCACGGTCAAGACCGTCTGCATGGATGCAGACGAGATCGAGCGATCGCTCACGCGCATTGCGCATCAGATCCTCGAGGCGAACAAGGGCGCGGGCAATATCGCGCTCGTAGGCATCGTGACGCGCGGCGATCTTCTTGCCAAGCGCCTTGCCGAGAAGATCGAGTCCATCGAGGGCACGAAGGTGTCGCTCGGCAAGCTGGACATCAGTTTCTACCGTGACGACTTCGCCACGCACTTGGCACCCGAGGTGCACTCCACCGACATCTTCTTCGACCTTGACGGCAAAGACATCATCCTCGTGGACGACGTGCTCTACACGGGCCGCACCATCCGCTCCGCGCTCGACGCACTCATGGACATTGGCCGCCCGGCCACGGTGCAGTTGGCTGTGCTGGTGGATCGCGGGCATCGCCAGCTGCCTATCCGCGCCGACTTCGTGGGCAAAAACGTGCCTTCGGCCGCGGACGAGAACGTACGCCTGTTCTTGGAGGAGACGGACGGCAAGTCAGAGGTCGAGATTCTGGAAATCGCACCGGGCTCCCGCGCGGGTTCGGCACCGCTGGGAGGTGAATAGCATATGGCTTTCAATCACAAGCATTTGATCGACATCACGGAGTATTCCGCCGATGACATCATGACCGTGCTCGAGACGGCCGTACGTTTCAAGGAAGTGAACGAGCGCCGCATCAAGCAGGTGCCCACGCTCAAAGGTGTCACCGTCGTGAACATGTTCAACGAGCCCTCCACGCGCACACGTTCCTCGTTCGAGATCGCCGAGAAGCGCCTCTCCGCCAACAGCCTGAACTTCGGCGGCTCCTCCACCTCTTCGGTGAAGGGTGAGAGCCTGGTGGATACGGTGGAGACGCTCTGTGCCTACAAGATCGACATGATCATCGTGCGCGACAAGCGCGCGGGCGTGCCGCGCAAGATCGCCGACGTATCCGGCGCACACGTGATCGATGCGGGCGACGGCAAGCACCAGCACCCCACGCAGGCGCTTTTGGACCTGTACTCCATCTGGGAGCGCAAGGGAGACCTGCGCGGACTCAAAGTGGGCGTCGTGGGCGACATCGGCCACTCCCGCGTGTGCGGCTCGCTGATTCCCGCGCTGAAGATCATGGGCTGCGAAGTGACCGTCATCGCTCCGCCCACGCTCATGCCGGCGCGCCCCGATATCCTGGGAGCCGACCACGTGACCTCCAAGCTAGACGAGGCCCTGCCCGAACTGGACGTGGTGTACATGCTGCGCATCCAGCGCGAACGCCTCGAAGGTGCCCCGTATCCGTCTTTGCGCGAGTACAACATGCTCTACGGCCTGACCAAGGAGCGCGAGCCGCTTATGAAGCCTGACGCGCTCATCTGCCACCCAGGCCCCATCAACCGCGGCGTCGAGTTGGACAGCTACATGGCCGACCACCCGCAACGCTCGATCATTCTCGACCAAGTCTACGCCGGCATCCTCACCCGCATGGCGGAAATGTATCTTCTTCTCGGAGGGAGCGAAGATGGCCTTACTGCTTAAAGATTGCCACGTGATCGACCCGCAGGTCGGTCTCAACGAAACGGCCGACATCCTGGTGCGCGACGGGAAGATCGTCGAGATCGGCCAGAACCTGACCATGGAGAAGGGCGTTGAGCGCGACCTCTCCGGCAAGATCGTCGTCCCCGGCCTCGTGGACATGCACGTGCACCTGCGCGAGCCTGGCTACGAGCAGAAGGAGGACATTGCCTCCGGCACGCGCGCCGCGGCTCACGGCGGCTTCACGGCGGTGTGCTGCATGCCGAATACCAAGCCCATCATCGATAATGCGGTAGGCGTGGAGTATGTAGCTGCCCGTGCGGCGGCTGTTGGCAAATGCCGTGTGCATGTGGCGGGTTCCTGCAGCCAAGGGCTCAAGGGCGAGACGCTCTCGGAGATGGGCGACATGGTGGCCCACGGTGCCGTAGCCTTCACCGACGACGGACGTGGCGTGCAGGACGCGGGCATGATGCGCCGCGTCATGGACTATGCTTCCCAGTTCGACCGCGTGGTCATGAGCCACTGCCAAGACGAAGGCTTGGTGGGCGAGGGCCAGGTGAACGAGGGAGTCGTGTCCACGCGCCTGGGCATGTTGGGTTGGCCGGCCGAGGGCGAGGAGATCCAGATCGCCCGCGACATCGCACTCTGCCGTCTCACGGGGTGCCCCTTGCACGTGCAGCACCTCTCCACGGCTCGCGGCTTGGAGCTGGTGCGCGCTGCCAAGGCCGAGGGCCTGCCCGTGACCTGCGAGGTCACGCCGCACCACCTGTTCCTCACGGAGGACGACATCGACGACGCGTACAACACCTTCATGAAGGTAAATCCGCCGCTGCGCACGGCCGAGGACTGCAACGCCCTTATCGACGGCGTGGTCGACGGCACCATCGATGCCATCGTCACCGACCATGCCCCGCACACGCACTACGACAAGGACTGCGAGTTCGAGCTGGCGCCCTTCGGCATGATCGGCCTCGAGACGGCATTGGCCCTTATCGTGACCAACCTGGTGAATCCGGGGCACCTCACCTGGGAGCGCGCCATCGAGTTGATGAGCGCCAACCCGCGCGCTATCCTGCGCGTGGAGCGCGTGGCCTTGGAGGCCGGCAGCACCGCCGACTTCACGGTCATCGATCCGGAAGCCACCTGGACGGTGGATGCCTCCGAGTTCCTGTCAAAGGCTGCGAACTCCGGCTTCATCGGCACCGAGCTTACCGGTCGCGCCACCGATGTCTACGTGGGCGGCTACGCCACCCTGGAAGATGGCAAGATCGTCGAGTAAAGCCTCGGTTTCATAGGTGAATAGAGACAGGTGTGAAACCGGACTTGCGTCCAAGACCGCACCTGAGAAATAAGAACGGAGCCAAGGAATGCCTGGCTCCGTTCTTATTTAGCCACTCGACCAATCACAACCAATCGCTTGCCCCGATGCGGGTAATCTCGACGCTCGACGCTCGA
>NZ_JAVWUP010000020.1:10789-31708 GCF_036667095.1 Gordonibacter sp.
CTCGACGCTCGACGCTCGATGCCGTCCTCCTGCCTGTTTTGGGGTACAGGAGAAGGCACACTAGCGATCGTCAAATACGTCGAGTGACGTTACGGCGTATTCGTATGACGTGAAGCGGTCGAGTGGGTTGCGGCGCTGGTCTTCGAGTGCGAATACGGTCACTTTGTGAGATTCGTCGTCAATGCGATAGTAAATCCCAAAATGTTCACAGCAAAGTATGCGGAAGTTGAAAGCGGGGCGCATTGCCTCGTAGGCCGGATCGTAGTGCTGCCTAAGTTCGGGGCTGGTGGCTAATAGAACGCTTCAGCGTCCATCACGACTAGCGCGGCTGAACCGTTTTTTGTGAGGTAGATGGGTTTTTTGTTTCCGGACACTCGCGCGTGATGCTGCTCATGTTTCTTTGAAGCTCCGGACATCTACGTTGCGTGCGATATCTCGGGTGCCGTGCAGCATGTGGCCGGCATGTCCCGGTCCGGCATCATCGTGGCAGTGAACAACGACGAGAACGCACCTATCTTCGAGGTGGCTAACTACTGCCTCGTCGGTGACGTGTTCGTGCTCCTAGTCATGGTGCTCCCGGTCGTGTCGTGTGCTCTTGCGTGGCGGGCGCTCCTGGCCTACGGATTACATCCAAGGGCAATCCGAAGGAGTGTCGGCTCTGTTGGATGACTGACGGTTCTATCCGCCAGGGAGGGCCGAACCTTTTTGAGGATTCGGCTCTCCCTGTTTCGATGCGCGAGGTGTCAGCCCTCTCTTTCCAAAAGCAGTGCGACGGTATCTCCCTTGTCGCTTGCGGGCGAGCCTGCGACGTCGCCGAATATGCCGCATACCCTGAATCCCGCCCTGCACGCTTCTTCCGCGAGGGCCACTGCGGTGAAGCAGGTGTTCCAGAGGTTGTGGGTTGCTGTGCCGTCTTCGGTTATAACGGCGTAGCGCTCCATGATCACGTTCGGCGGGTACGTGCGGCATTCCTTCAACACGCAGTGCTCGTGCGGACTCCAGAAGCCGCCGTCCGGACAGGCCTCCCACGTTCGGTTTTCCTGTGCGCTGCGATAGTGCGCAAGGGAGAACGCGTCGAGCAGCAAACGCCCTCCCGGCTTCAGGTGGCGGTGCAGATGCGCCATCGCCGTGCGACGGTCCTGTGTCGAAAGCGCGCCGTAGTCGCAGTAGATCATCACGGCTGCGTCGAAGCGACCGTTCAGCTCAAGTTCGAGGTAGTCCTGCCGCTCGTAGCGGATTTCAAGCCCCGCGCTTTGGGCCGACTTGCGCGCGTAGGCTATGGAGCGGCGGGAGAGGTCGATTCCAGCCACGTTGAATCCGGCGCGTGCCAACCGCTCGGCGTAGAGGCCGGGACCGCAGCCGACATCAAGTAGGTCGGGGAATTCGTCCGGTGGCAGAGCGGTTGCGATCCAGGCTGCGGACTTGTCCATGAAGGCATGCTTCCTGCTGGCCCCGTCGTGTGTGGGGTCGAGGTGGTTGGCGAGCATCTGCGCGGAAATATGGTCGTCATCCCAGAACGCAAGGGGGGATTTCTCGTAGAGCGCGGGGTGAACTGCTGTGGCGCGCAAGAGGTCGGGCATTGACGCGGTCATCGTAGAGTCTCCTTTTTCGGAACTGATAATGAAAGAGCCGCAGATTTTGCTCTGCGGCTCGACCCGTTCTGAAAAGGGCGCGAAGCAGAACAAAATCAAACGTCGGGAATACGTGCAGCGTCCAAGCGGTGTCGGCTGCGTTTCCTTGGTTTTGATCTTCTTCTGCTCGTTTCCAGTCGCGTCTACGCCGCTGAACCCTCGGCATCCGGCGCGCCGGAGAAACCTCCCGTCGATCGCTGTTGTTTGACGGCTATTGTACGCCTAAGAAAGAAAATTCGTGGGTGAAGATTTCCGCAACTTCCGATGCTGTGGAAGCATGCGAGCGCGTCGCAGGCAGTGCCTCTGCATACTTCCGGGCCTTACGACTGCATGCTGGCAACATGCGCACGGCTGTCGGCAAAGTTTCTCTTCGAAATCCCTTATCGCAAAACCTTTATACTGGTGCTTTCCGGACGGGGCAAACGTCCGCACGGCTTCAGCGTGCGGACGGCAAAGAGGGGGCAGCGGACATGGACCGAGCGGCAAAGGTGGAGTTCGATCGCTTCGAAGCGGCGGTAGGCGTGGTCGACGTGCACGCAGCGGGCGAGCCCTGTCGCGTTGCCGTCGGGGGCTTTCCGGAGCCGCAGGGCGACACGATGATCGAGAAGCGCCGCTGGATGGAAGAGCATGCCGACGGGTTGCGGCGCGCTCTCATGCACGAGCCTCGCGGCCACCATGACATGTTCGGTGCCTTCCTGTGCGATCCGGTCGACCCGCGCGCCCATGTTGGCGTCGTGTTCATGGACACGGGCGACTACCTGAACATGTGCGGCCACGGCACGATCGGTGTGGTGACAGTTGTCGTGGAGACGGGGATCGTTGGGGCCCACGAAGGGGAAAACGAAATCGTGCTCGATACGCCGGCCGGGCTCATCCGGGCAACAGCTCGCGTGGAACAGGGTACGGTCGCATCGGTCTCTTTCGAGAACGTTCCTTCTTTTGTGTATCGCGAAAACGTTGTGGCAGAAGTCGAAGGCCGCCAGATTTCGCTTGACATCGCCTTCGGCGGCAGTTTCTTCGCGCTCGTCGATGCCGCGGGGCTGGGCCTCGGTGAGATCGGTCCCGCAAACGCGTCCGCCTATGCGCACCTGGGGACGCTGGTGCGCGAGACGGTGAACCGCACCGTGGCTCTCAAGCATCCGACGCTCGACATAGATGCGGTCGACCTGGTGGAGTTCTACGATTGCGCCCCCGACTCCTCTGCGGGGAGCATGCGTCACCTCGTCGTGTTCGGAGCAGGATCGGTGGATCGCTCGCCCTGCGGGACGGGGCTGAGCGCCCACTTGGCAGCGCTTCGCCATCGCGGCGCCATCGCGTGCGGCGAGCCGGTGCGCTGCGAGAGCTTTATCGGCACCAGTTTCACGGGCGTGGTCGATCGCGAAACCACGGTGGGCGGCTTCGATGCCGTCATTCCCCGCATCGCCGGTCGAGCTTTCCTTACCAGTGCGGGAACGTGCCTGATCGACGCTGCCGATCCGCTCAGGTACGGTTTCTTGCCTGGATGCTGAGGGATGCTGTCGAGGCATCTACCCAGGTTGATTGCAAGATGGCTGCTTCGTTGACGGCAGGGGCGAGAGAGCTTCGGCACAAGGCGGGAAACGCGAACCTGTCTGCGGTGCGTCCGGGGAGCCAGCTCGTCGAGCGCGCCAGCGCATCCATCAGAAGCTCGACGAGCATCGTCGTGAGGAGTTGCGGGAGTTGTTGCAGTTGGGCATGGCACTCGCTCAGACTGCCATAATGCGGTCGTCTTTATTGTCTTTTCTTCCGTATGGTCATTACGAGTTCTTCTACAAATAGGATGGCAAGAAAAATGGTAGGAAGATAATCGATGAAATTTTTTGGTTGAGCATCCGGAACCGCGAAGGTAATGACAAGGCTGACTACCAGTGCGATGAAAGTTAATGCAGTGAACCATACGGAATGCCACTTTCCATCTTTCATAACTGTTCCTTTCCTTCAGTTTTGCCCAGTATAGTGCATTTGTTTGATCCAATTTTATCGCGATATCAAACGTGCGCGTTTGGGAGGTAGGTGATTCTAGCTGTCAAATTTCTATTCTGCATATTAGATGCAAAAAGTCATAAAATAGTGCATTTTTAACTTTGAATATAGCAAATGCGTGTATACTAGCGCTCGACCTTTAAGGCGGTACGGAGAGACCGACAAGGTGTGCAGCATACCTTTCCGCTTATCTGCGCCCCATGTCTTAGACGGGGGCGTTTTTGTTTGTGCTGCAGACGGAGGAAGGAACATTTTGAGCGAGATTGCGAACAAGCTGTTGGTGGGCACCTCGAAGCTCGCGCCTGAGCTGGCGGTGCTGGTGCTGGAAGATGGTGCGGTGTTCCGCGGCGTGTCCTGCGGCTCCGCAGGCGAGGTGTTCGGCGAAATATGCTTCAACACGTCGCTGGAAGGCTACCTTGAGGTGATCACCGATCCATCCTACGCCGGGCAGATCATCACCATGACCTATCCGCAGATCGGCAACTACGGCGTGAACCTAGACGACGCGCAGTCCGACGAACCCGCCTTGCGCGGTCTGGTGGTGCGCGATATGTGTGCGACGCCTTCGAGCTGGCGCAGCCAGGCCAGCCTGCCCGACTACCTGCGCGAGCGCGGCGTGGTTGCCATCGAGGGCGTGGACACGCGCGCGCTCGTGCGCCACGTGCGCGACTGCGGCGCGCAGCGTGCCGTGCTATCCACCGTCGACGTCGATGCAGCCAGCCTGCTTTCCAAGGTGCGCGCCAGCGAGTCCATCGTCGGGCAGAACCTGGCAGCTGCAGTGTCGTGCGACGCACCGCACGCGTTCGACACGCTGCCTGAAAGCCACTCGTTCGCCGTGTCCGCGCCGGCGGCTGCAACCCACCGCGTCGTCGCCTACGATTGCGGCGTGAAGCGCTCCATCCTGGAAAACCTCGTGCGCTCGGGCTGCGAGCTCACGGTGGTGCCGTGGGACACCCCGGCCGACGAGGTGCTGGCGTTGAGCCCCGACGGCGTGTTCCTGTCCAACGGCCCCGGCGACCCAGAGGCCGTCGAGGGCACGTACAGCCAGGTGGAGAAGTTGCTCGGGCGTGTGCCCGTGTTCGGCATCTGCCTGGGCCACCAGATGATCTCCAAGGCGGCGGGTGCCGGCATCGAGAAGCTGAAGTTCGGGCATCGCGGCGGCAACCACCCGGTCATGAACCTGCTCACGGGACGCGTGGAGATAACGGCGCAGAACCACGGCTTCGGCCTTTTGTTCCCGAGCCTCGGCGCGCTCGTGCCCGAGCTTTCGGGCGGCCATGCCAAGCATGAAGACGACCTGCGCTTCTGGGTGCGCGAGGGCGTGTCACCCGTCGTGGACAACGAGCGCTTCGGTCGCATTCGCCTCACGCACGTGAACCTCAACGACGGCACGGCAGAAGGCATCGCCTTCCTCGACATCCCGGCGTTCTCGGTGCAGTACCATCCGGAAGCCTCGCCCGGCCCGACCGACGCGCACTACCTGTTCACGGCCTTCGCACGCCTCATGGACAAGCGCGAAGACTACCTCGACATTGACATCGCGGCCGACCGTTTGGCGGGCTGGACGTTCGGCGAACAAGCGGCGAGGGTTGCCGGAGCCTCGCCCTGCGCCTCGATAACGGAAGGAGGCGCCCATGCCTAAGCGCGACGACATCCAAACCATCCTCGTCATCGGTTCCGGCCCCATCGTCATCGGCCAGGCGTGCGAGTTCGACTACTCGGGCGCGCAGGCTTGCAAGGTGCTGAAGACGTGCGGCTACCGCGTGGTGCTCGTGAACAGCAACCCCGCTACCATCATGACCGACCCGGGCCTGGCTGACCGCACCTACGTCGAGCCCATCACGGTCGAGTTCGTGGAGCAGGTCATCGCTCTTGAGCGCCCCGATGCGTTGCTGCCCACGCTGGGCGGGCAGACCGGCTTGAACACGGCCGTCGAGCTGGCGCGCGCCGGCATCCTCGAGAAGTACGACGTGGAAATGATCGGCTGCGACCTCGACGCTATCGAGCGCGGCGAGGACCGCAAGCTGTTCAACGACTGCATGGCGGAGCTGGGCATCGAAACGGCGCGCTCAGGCTACGCCTACTCCTTGGCCGATGCCGAGGCCATTGTGGGCGAGCTCGGGTACCCCGTAGTGCTGCGCCCCTCGTTTACCATGGGCGGCGCGGGCGGCGGTATTGCGCACAACGCGGCAGAGCTGCACGAGATCGTGGGCCAGGGCCTAGAGCTTTCCCCTGCCGGCGAGGTGCTGGTGGAAGAGAGCATCGAAGGCTGGAAAGAATACGAGATGGAGGTCATGCGCGACCACGCGGGCAACGGCATCATCGTGTGCTCCATCGAGAACTTCGACCCCATGGGCGTACACACGGGCGACTCCATCACGGTCGCGCCCGCCCAGACGCTTACCGACGTGGAGTACCAGCGCATGCGCGCGGCATCGCTGGCCATCCTTGAGAAGATCGGCGTGGAGACGGGCGGCTCCAACGTGCAGTTCTCCATCAACCCCGACAACGGCCGCATGATTGTCATCGAGATGAATCCGCGTGTGTCGCGCTCCTCGGCGCTCGCGTCGAAGGCCACCGGCTTTCCTATCGCAAAGGCCGCGGCGAAGCTGGCTGTGGGCTACACGCTTGACGAGATCGTGAACGACATCACGAAAGCCACACCTGCGTGCTTCGAGCCGTCCATCGACTACTGCGTGGTGAAGGTGCCGCGCTTCGCCTTCGAGAAGTTCAAGGGCACCGACGACACGTTGTCCACGCGCATGAAGGCCGTGGGCGAGGTCATGGGCATCGGCCGCACGTTCGAGGAATCGCTCGGCAAGGCCATGCGCTCGCTGGAGAACGGGCGCGGAGGCCTCGGTGCCGACGGCAAAGGCGAGGAAACGCACGTGGACGACGCCGCGCTCGAGGATATGGTGGCCCGCCCGACGGCGGAGCGCATCTTCTTCGTGGCCGAGGCCCTGCGCCGCGGCTGGGGCGTCGAGCGCGTCTTCGATTTGAGCCGCATTGACCCCTTCTTCCTTGCGCGCATGCACGACATGGTGCGCGTGCAGGAGAACCTGCGCGGCCTACACCTGGATGAACTTGACGCGGATGCCTTCCGCCTGCTCAAGCGCTACGGCCTCTCCGACGTGCAGATCGCGCACCTCACCGGCTCCGACGAGCTTACCGTGCGCACGTGCCGCAAACTCTTGGGCGTGCGTCCGGCGTTCAAGACCGTGGACACCTGCGCCGCCGAGTTTCCCAGCACCACGGCCTACCACTACAAGACCTATGACGCGGATGAGACCGAGGTAGCCCCCAAGACGAAGAAGCGCGCCATGATCCTGGGCGCCGGGCCGAACCGCATCGGGCAGGGTATCGAGTTCGACTACTGCTGCGTGCATGCGTCCTACGCGCTCGCCGAGGCGGGCTTCGAGACTATCATGGTGAACTGCAACCCCGAGACCGTGTCCACCGACTACGACACGTCCGACAAGCTGTACTTCGAGCCACTCACGTTCGAGGACGTCATGGACATCGTGGACGTGGAGCGCCCCGACGGCGTGGTGGTGACGCTCGGCGGCCAGACGCCGCTCAAGTTGGCGAACGCGCTGGCCGCGGCAGGCGTGCCCATCATGGGCACGTCACCTGAGTCCATCGACCTGGCCGAAGACCGCGACCGCTTCTCCGCCATCCTCGACGAGCTGGGCATAACCTATCCGGCCGCCGGCATGGCCTCCACGTTCGAAGAGGCGTGCGTCGTAGCCGACCAGATAGGCTTCCCGCTGCTGGTGCGCCCCAGCTACGTGCTGGGCGGGCGCGGCATGGGTATCGTCTACGACGGTGCCCAGCTGGAGAAGTACATGGTTGAAGCCGCCAAGATTTCGCCCGACCATCCGGTGTACCTCGATCGGTTCCTGGAGGGTGCCGTCGAGGTTGACTTGGACGCGCTCTGCGACGGCGAGGCGGTCTACGTGGGCGGCGTGCTCGAACACATCGAGATGGCCGGCATCCACTCGGGAGACTCGGCCTGCTGCACGCCGCCGTTCGCCCTGTCCGAGGCCGTGCAGGCCAACTTGCGCTCCATCGCGCGCCAGCTGGCGCTGAGACTGGGCGTGGTGGGCCTCATCAACATCCAGTTCGCCATCAAAGACCAGGTCATCTACATCATCGAGGCGAACCCGCGCGCAAGCCGCACCGTGCCGTTCGTGTCGAAGGCTACCGGCGTGCCGCTGGCGAAGCTGGCCGCGCGCGTCATGGCGGGGGAGCGTATAGCTGACCTGGGCCTGCCGCCCGACGACCGTCGCCTCGAGCACTTCAGTGTGAAGGAAGCCGTCATGCCCTTCGGCCGCTTCCCCGGTGCCGACACCGTGCTCGGACCTGAGATGAAGTCGACCGGCGAGGTTATGGGCATCGCCCGCAACTTCCCGGCCGCGTTCGCCAAGACGCAGCTGGCTATCAGCTACGCGTTGCCCGCGGGCGGCACGGTGTTCGTGAGCGTGTGCGACCGCGACAAGCGCGCCATCGTATCCATTGCCCGCGACGTCGTGCGCCTGGGCTTTCGCTTGGTGGCAACGGGCGGCACGGCGCGGGCGCTGCGTGCCGCGGGGGTGGCGTGCGAAGAGGTCAAGAAGATCCACGAGGGCACGCCGAACGTGCGTGACATGATCGCCGCGGGCGAGGTGTCCCTCATGATAAACACCCCCTTCGGCCACGCCACCCGCGCCGACGGCTACGAGCTGCGCCTCGAGGCCGTGAAACACGGCGTGACCCACGTGACGAACCTCGCCGGAGCCCAGGCCATGGTGGCCGGCATGGAAGTGGCCCGCGCAAGCGGCCTTGCGGTGGTGGCCCTGCAAGACCTGCCGCAGTGGGGGTAGGGTAGGAATCTTTTGCTGGGAGCTGCATCAAAAGTTCTTGAAGTTTCATAAAGTTACCGCAAAACGAACATCAGCGGTCATGCGGTCGTCGATGTTCGTTTTCGTGGATTGCTGTTCGGTTTCTGGGGCTTTGGATACAGCCCCTTGGCTCTCATGGGTACCGGCCTCGCTGGCGTATACGACTTTACACAAATTTTACCCGGACGACCTTCTGTTTGGCTACAAAGTTCCCTGCGAGCATCTTCGTTTGTAAAGTTTGCGCTAGACTGGCGACTCGTTGGATTTTTTTCAAAACGTACGCCAGGGGAGAAGTTGTGACCATAGAACTAGCCTCGTTCGTTGCCGAACTCGCCGCTAATCCGGTGCTGGTGGTGGTGACCTTGCTCAACATCGGCGTCATCGTGGTCAACGGTGCGACCGATGCTCCCAACGCCATCGCCACGGTCGTGTCGACGCGTGCGTTGAAGCCGAATGTAGCCATCCTTATGGCTGCTGTCTGCAACTTCCTCGGACTTCTGCTCGTATCGCTGGTCACGGTTGCCGTAGCCCAGACCATCTTCAACATGGTCGACTTCGGTGGTGATTCCCATCAGGCGTTCATTGCGCTTGCGGCTGCTATGGTCGCCATTATCGTATGGGGCGTCGTTGCGTGGTATTTCGGCATTCCCACCAGCGAGAGTCATTCCCTTATCGCGGGTCTTACCGGTGCGGCCATTGCGTTGCAAGGTGGTCTTGGTGCCGTCAACGGGAACGAGTGGATGAAAGTGGTGTACGGTATCGTGCTTTCCACGTTGCTCGGGTTCTTCCTGGGGTGGCTGAACGCGAAGATCGTCACACGCGCCTGTCGCAACATGGATCGCGGACGCACGTCAAGGACGTTTCGCTGGGCGCAGATTCTGTCGGGAGCGGGCGTGGCCTTCATGCACGGCGCCCAAGACGGACAGAAATTCATGAGTATTTTCGTACTCGCCATCGCTTTGGCCCATGGAACGGGACAAACCGATCAGATGGTGCTGCCGATCTGGCTCATGGTCCTCTCGGCTGCCTGCATGGGCCTGGGAACTGCGGTCGGCGGCAAGCGCATCATCAAAAACGTCGGTCAGAATATGGTCAAACTGGAGCCGTATCAGGGTTTCGCTTCCAGCTGCGCCACGTTTTTCTGTCTCATGCTGGCCACGTTCACCGGTCTTCCGGTGTCTACCACCCACACGAACACCACCGCTATCATGGGTGTGGGCGCTGCGAAGCGCAAAAGCGCGGTGCGGTGGGGCGTTGCGGGCGATATGGTGAAGGCGTGGATACTCACGTTCCCCGGATGCGGCCTGCTCGGCTTTGCGTTCGCCTATCTGTTCCTCTGGCTTTTCTAAACGTTCGATTGCTTCGCAACCTGCAAACTGTTAAGATATCTTTCAAGATATCTCAGGAGGTGCATTCAATGTCGTTAGCAGAAAAAATCACACCGTTGTGTGCCTGGGGAACGTCTCGTGCCGTCCGCATACCGAAAGATGTGTGCGAAAGCCTTGGGATCGACGTAGACAGGCGTCTTTTCATGAAACTCGGTCACGACGAACGAGGCTCGTTTATCATCATGCGCCCCGAGCTTGAGGCGCATCGTGTCGTTGCCAACGTGCCCTATCTTTCTATGGGCGAGCTATTCGCGGGTTATTCCGACAGCAAGCAGCCGACGGAATGCGACTGGGGAGAAGACGTGGGCGACGAGGTAGTGGAATGAATCTGGAACAGGGAGATATTGTTATCGTTGATTTTAATCCCTCAGTTGGCCACGAGCCGGCGAAGTCGCGTCCGGCGATTGTCGTGAGCGGATACGGTTTCAACTCCCGTTCAAGCCTCGTTGCGGTTGTGCCGGTAACGAGCGGGAACAACGGGTATCCGCTCCATATTCCCGTTGCCGGTGCGGAGGGTGTGCAGGGATTCGCCTGTGTTGAGAAGCTTAGAACCATCGATCTTGACCATCGAGGATGCCGATTCGCTGGGCGCGCCAACGACGAGACTATGCGAACCATTATAGGGTGCATCCGAGGTATGCTTGAGCTAAGGTAAGGTAAGAATGCAGGTGCGCCTCAAGTTTACCATCCAAGGTGATATTCCTTCATTCGCGGTGTCGCTGAAAAGCGAGATCAGCAGACGACCTCGTGCCAGAGTCGACGTGCTTGCTTGCCGGAGCATCCCATCCAGCCTGCGAGCGCATTCGCCGTTGTCGGGCCGTAGCAGTGGATGAACTTCCGCACCAATTTCTTCGCAGCGTCGGCGTCGAATTCCAGATGCAGCGCACCTAAGGCGAGTCCGATACCGTTCGTGTACGCCCAAGGCTCGTCGTCTGAAGGAACGAGCGGGGAGAGAAACGTGGCGCTTTCGTCCGCGGGAAACACGTACGGCGCACCCCGCAAACTCCATGCCTGCACAAGTGTCTTGTCCTGAGAGAGCATCCGTGTGGCATCGGACAGGTGGCATGCGGGCGCGCGATTGAACAGCGCCGCCTCCCAAGCGCCTGGCGGGGAGTTTTGCATGCCGCACGCCCCGACGAGTTCTTCTGCTTGGGCGGCGTCGTATTCCGCGTCGAGGTGGTGGGCGTGCAGCCTGAACGATCTAATCTGTTCGACGGTCGGGTCTGGCACGGTTTTCCTGCTCTCTCTATGCCGAACATGGCATGCGCCAGGGGCACCGCGGAAAGGTCTGCGGCAATGCGCAGGGTTGAGCAAAACCCATTTTACTCCAGCGATCGCGCAATAGTTGCACGCTAAGGTTGTTTGAGCATGGTGAATTTTCCACGTCCTGTGGTGTTTGGGCGTCAAACGTCTTGACGCTCTATCGGCTGCCGATGCCTTATATCGAGGTCCGATATAATGCCTATCGATACACTGTCAGACGGAGAACCCATGGATTCCATCGCCTTGACCGAGGCTGTTTTCTACATCCTCCTATCGCTTAGGAAGCCCCTGCACGGCTACGGCATCATGCAGAACGCAGAAGCGCTTAGCGGCGGTCGCGTGCGGCTGGCGGCGGGCTGGCGGGTGAGCAGGAGTACCTGCGCTTCATGGAGGATGCCGGTATTGAGCAGGTAGCTTCCCTGGGTCGTTGGATATATTTCCGCAAGCGGACAGACGGCGGCGCCTTTGAGCTGTTCTCGGATATCGACTCGCGCATAAAACATCTTTGGCGTATCTAACTCATCGCCCTGTTCGCTCTGGCTGCGGAATTTTTTGCGATGGTGGTAGGCGCTCCGAATCTCCTCAAGGGCAGTCCGGAGATGGCACTTGCATGCAGCATGCTCGGGCTCGCATACGCCGTCAAAACGCTGCCGACAGGTACCGCTTACGCAATCTGGGTGGGCATCGGTGCCACGCTTACGGTGGCTTACGGCATGTTCGTCGGCACCGAGCCGGTTTCCCTTACAAAAGTGCTGCTTATCATCGGGCCTATCGGCGTTTGATGGTTACCAAAGCGGTCGTTGGGCACCGAAAAATGGCCTGAAACGGTAAGAGGTGGGTTTTTTCTACGCGGTTTCTTCCTCGTACGAAAACTGCCAGCTGATGCCGAACTGGTCGGTCACCATGCCGTAGAGTTCGCTCCAAAACGTCTTTTGCAGTTCCATGTTCACGTGCCCGCCTTCTTTGAGCTCGTGGTACATACGGCGAATCTCGTCCTTGTCGGTGGAGATGAGGACGGGGCTGATGTTGTCGCCCACGGTGAGCTCCATGCCGCTGGGAACATCGCTGAACATGACATTCATGCCGCAAATGGCTACGCTGCAGTACATGACTTTCGCCTTATCCTCGTCGGCCACTGTGTAGGCGGGATCGGGCGGCATCTGGTCGAAGGTCATCATGCCCTCTACGTTAGCCTTAAACACGCGCGCGTAGAAGTCGACCGCATCCTTGCAGTTTCCGTTGAAGTTGATGAACAATGAGAATCCCATAGCATGCTCCTTATCTGTTGGCTCGACCCTGGAGGGAGACCGCCTGATCTCCCGGCCGAAGCGTTTCCTCAAGCTACTCCCACACCAGCTGCCACGTCACGCCGAACTTGTCGGTAACCCAGGCGCACTTTCGCAAGTCGCCCACGGGTTCGGGACCCATCATCACCATTCCCTCTGCGGACAGTCCCGCGAACAGGCCGTCGAAATCTTCCTCGTCGGAACAGGTTATGAACAGCGACGTTGACCAACTGAACGCTGGTGCCGGATAGGCTGCCTGCATGTCCATGAACAACACCCGCTCACCGCCAAGGTCGAGCGTGCCGTTTAGCACCTTGCCCTCGTCGCCGTGCGGCTCGCCCGCGCCGAAGAGCACCAACGAGACTCTCTTCGCATCGGGAAATACTGTCTCGTAGAAGTCCATAGCCTCCTCGGCGTTGCCATTGAAAGTAAGGAACGCGCTCAGGCGCTGGTCGGGTAAAAGCATGCTGTCCGCCTTTCCTCGGTGCGGCCGCCCTCGTCGAGGACGCTCTGCCGCTGGGTACCGTCGGGTTTAAAGTCCGCTTTTCCTATATTCCGGTCTCGGTGCCCGATGCGCAATGGATCCCAAGTCTCTGTAGCAGCTTCGTCAACCGACGAATGCCGCTTCGCCACGATTCGCCGACGACACGCAACGTGTCTTGCCGCCACGGGGCGCATCGGTCAGAATAGGCGGCTTCGAGAGAGAGGCGGACGCTCGTGGAACTGAACGAGAAGCTGAAAGCGCTGCGCCAAGAGCGCGGCATGACACAGGAGCAGGTTGCGGCGAAACTCTACGTGTCGCGCACGGCTGTATCGAAGTGGGAGACGGGCGGAGGCTCGCCGAACCTCGACTCGCTGCAGGCGCTGGCGCGCTTGTTCGAGGTGTCGGTGGACGAGCTGCGATAGCCATCGTTCGCGTGCGGCCGGCCGCACGCGGCGTTGCCTTCGTCGGATTTGCGGTACAAGTTGCGACGGTGGTCGTGCTCACGGCAACGATGCAGCCGTATGCTACCACGCTCATGTTCTCGCTGCTGGTGGCAAAGGCGGTGGTCGGCTACCGTATGCTGCGCTCGTAGCACCCGTTCGTCGGCGCACCTCCTACCCGATTGTCGCTCCTCGCTAAGGGTGCCATCGGCAGAGGATGCGTACCGTGTCTCCCAGGTGAGGTACCGTGGCTTGCCGCGGTGCGTTTCCGCATCGTTTCATGGAAGTTGGTACCTCGAGTCTGCGGTGCTGCATTGATCCGTGAAACGAAAGGACGTGTATGGATACAACCGTCGTTGCTGTGGTTGTGACGGATGCCGCACGCCGCCGCTGGCGACGTTACCGCGTGAAGGTCACGATGCCGCACTCGTAAGGATGGTCGAGATAGAGCACGTCGTTCCCTTTGGGTTTGAAGCGCAGCAGCTTGATCACGATAGCAAGGTCCCCGCCTCCGCCGACGATCAGGAGCAATCCTACACCCAGCCAAATGCCCGAGCCGGTGGCGATCCCCACGGCGGCGGGGAGCAATCCGAGCAGCACCGTAGGCGCCAAGGCTCCTATGACGTAGGCGTACTTCGGCAGCGGCTCGTTGCAGGTGCAGTACGGCGTGAGGTACTGCACCATAAACCCGAAGGAGACGGCGCGCCGGTGCCCTTTTGCGAACGCGCCCCACACGAGTCCATGTATCGCCTCGTGAACTACGATAAGCATGACGAACGTGGCGAGTACGGCGAAGATGCTCCCGAAGTCGAACGAGACGGAGTCTGCGGGGTGAAGCGCGAAGAACACGACGACGAGCACGGCCACGACGGGCAGAGCCAGCCCGATTGCATACAAGTTCGCCTGAACGACGCCGATGGTGAGGTCGTGTTTGCGGTAGCCCTGCTTGCCCAGGTTCTCCTCGAGCGCCTCGTAGGCCGCCTTGCGTTCCCGCTCTGCTTTGGTGAGCTTGCGCGCCTCACCTTTCTGCGTGTCGTTCAAAAGATCGTGCCCCCTGCCTCTGTTGGTTGGCAAGCGTCATCATAGCAGAGGGGCCGTGTGCGCTCGAAGGACTCTTTCTGCGAGGATGTCGCCATCGGCCTGGCCTGTACCTGCCGATCCTTGGGGCTCCTCTGCCACGCATCACCCTGCTTTTACCGGCGGCTGCTTTGCGTATTCCTTGCATTTCGCCCTGTCGGAGGCTCGGAGGACAGGCTTCGATGATACAATCTGCCGTAAGAAAACAAGGCGTTCGGCTCTTAAGAGGCGGCCGACGTATTCGTGCAGGAAGGAATCTCGTGGCCCTTGTCAACGAACGGGCGCGCATCGTGGAAAACGAGTGCGTCGGCCCGAATCTCTACGTCATGACGCTGGTATCGCCCGACATCGCTGCGCGCATCGAGCCGGGACAGTTCGTGCATATGAAGGTGCCGGGCATGGATGCGCATATCCTGCGCCGTCCGTTCTCGGTGTACGCACGCGATGCGGACGCGGGGACGTTGGAGGTGCTGTACCAGGCGGTTGGTTTCGGCAGTGCGCATATGGTGGGCCTTGAGCCGGATACAGTCGGTGCGGAGGCATCCGTCGAGCTGATCGGCCCCATCGGTCGCACGTGGCAGCCGCCAGCCGGTACGCGGCGGGCGCTGCTGGTGGGTGGCGGCGTGGGGGCGGCCCCGCTGTTCATGCTGTGCGAGCAGCTGGCCGAGGCAGGTGCGTCCGTCCACGTGGTGCTGGGTGCCCAGACCGGCGAGGCGCTCACCTGCCGTTTGCGCTACGAGGCGCTGCTTGACGCGCCGCCGCGCTGCGCTACCGATGACGGCAGTTTTGGGCGCGAGGGTTTCTGTACGTCGCTGGTGCAAGAGGCGCTTGCCGAGGCGGAAGCGGCGGGGGAGCCCTACGACTACCTGGCGGTCTGCGGTCCCGAGCCGCTCATGAAGATCGTGGCGGGCATGGCCGAGGCGGCAAACGTTCCCTGCGAGCTGTCGATGGAAAAGCGCATGGCCTGCGGCGTGGGCGCCTGCCTTTCCTGCGTGGTCGACACGGTGGACGGGAAACTGCGTGCTTGCGTTGACGGACCCGTTTTCGATGCGCGGAAGGTGGTGTGGTGATGACCTCGATCGAGCGCCATCAACCTGTGGGGCCTTCGCCCCGCCAGCCTCGCCCCACTTCGGTGGACATGGCGGTCAACCTCGGCGGGTTGGATATGAAGAACCCGGTCACGGTGGCTTCAGGGACGTTTGCGGCGGGACGCGAGTACCACGATTTCGTTGACGTGGCGACGCTTGGCGCGGTTACCACCAAGGGAGTGTCGCTCAATGGCTGGGAGGGCAATGCGAGTCCTCGCATTGCCGAGACGCCGTGCGGGATGCTGAACTCCATCGGGTTGCAGAACCCGGGGGTCGCCCACCTGAAGGAGCACGACCTGCCTTGGTTGGCCGAGCGTGGGGCTGCGGTCATCGTGAACGTGTCGGGGCATAGCTTCGACGAGTACGTGGCGGTCATCGAGGCGCTTGAGGATGCGCCGATCCATGCCTACGAGGTGAACATCTCGTGTCCGAACGTGGATGCGGGCGGCCTGACCATCGGCACCAGCAGCAGCAGCGTGGAGGCCGTTGTGTCGCGCTGCCGTGCAGCCACCAAGCGGCCGCTTATCGTGAAGCTCACCCCAAACGTTACCGACATTACGGAGATCGCCCGTGCGGCCGAAGCGGCCGGTGCCGATGCGCTCTCGCTTATCAACACGCTGCTGGGCATGGCCATCGACGCGAAACACCGTCGTCCCCAGCTTGCGCGCGTCGTGGGTGGCTTGTCCGGCCCGGCGGTGAAGCCGGTGGCGCTGCGCATGGTGTGGGAGTGCCACAAGGCCGTAAAGATTCCGCTGCTGGGCATGGGCGGTATATCCACCGGCATCGACGCCGTCGAGTTCATGCTGGCAGGCGCTACGGCGGTGGCCGCTGGTACGGTGAATTTCGCCAATCCGTGCGCCACGGTTGAAATCATCGAGGGAATAGCGCAGTATTGCGAAGAAGAGGGCGTCAAAGACGTCAAGGAACTGATAGGAGCGCTTGAATGCTAAGCTCGTTCGAGAACATACCCGCGCGCGACCGGGTTATCGTCGCGCTCGACTGCGGTATCGAGGAGGCGTTCGATCTCGCTGATGCGCTGCAGGGCAAGGCCACGTGGATGAAAGTGGGCATGACGCTGTTCTACGCGAACGGCCCGGCTATCGTCTATGCGCTGAAGGAGCGCGGTTTCAAGGTGTTCCTCGATCTCAAGTTTCATGATATCCCGCACCAGGTAGAGGGTGCGGCCTATGCGGCGGCGGGCAGCGGTGCCGACATGCTTACCATGCACACCGTGGGCGGTGTCGACATGATGCAGGCGGCCCAGAAAGGTGCCGAGCGCGCCGCTGCTGAATACGGCCATGATGTGTCTGCCACCTTGGGCATCACCGTGCTTACCAGCATGAACGATGCAGCGCTTGCCGAAACGGGAGTGTCCCGCGCCATGTCGGACCAAGTGGTCGTGCTGGCCGAACAGGCCAAGCGTGCCGGTATCTCGGGCGTGGTGGCCTCGCCGCGCGAGGCGGCCCGTCTGCGCGAGATACTGGGGCCCGATGCCTACATCGTCACACCCGGCGTGCGGCTGGCAGGTGCCGACAAGGGCGACCAAAGCCGCGTGGCTACGCCGGCCGAAGCGTTTGCTGCCGGTGCGTCCCATATCGTCGTCGGCCGCCCCATCACGTTGGCCGACGATCCTGCTGTGGCATTCGACGCGATCGTAGCGGAACTGTAGTTTCCAGTTTCCACGTTTCGCCTGTACGGCCTCGTATGGTGTGTTTGTTTGACGATTGTGCGACGAAACGCGGAAAACGGGGCGACCTGCTCTTACAATGTGTGACATCGCGCTGAAATTTTTAGGAATTACGGCGATTGACAAGGCAAGACGACCTATTGCGTGATAGTATCACGGAATCGTTTTGGAAAAGAAGGAGAGAACACGATGGCTATTCCTCAACTCAGCCCGGAAGAACGTCAGGCGGCCCTGGAGAAGGCTAAGGCAGCTCGCATCAAGCGTGCCGAGGTCCGTGACGAGCTGAAGTCCGGCAAGCTTACTTTGGCGAAGGTTCTCGAGATGAAGAACGATCCCATCGTGGGCCGCATGAAGGTGTCCACGCTCATCGAGACCATGCCCGGCTATGGCAAGGCCAAGGCTGAGAAGATCATGAAAGAATTGCAGATCGCCGAGAGCCGCCGCCTGCGCGGTCTGGGCGAGCGTCAGCAGTCTGCACTTCTGGAGCGTTTGGGCTAACCGGCCGTATGAGACACGGCAATCTGTTTGTCATTTCGGGGCCATCAGGTGCTGGCAAAGGCACGCTGGTGGCCCGTTTGTTGCAAGAGGTGCCCGATGCCTGGGTGTCTCGTTCGGTGACGACGCGCGCTCCCCGCGGAGGCGAAGTCGATGGCGTGCACTACCAGTTCGCCTCGGATGAGGAATTTCAGAATCTGGTTGATCACGAGGGGCTGCTTGAGTGGGCGACGTATGCGGGCAACCGCTACGGAACTCCGCGTGCCACGGTCGAGGAGCATATGGCCCATGGCGAGCAGGTCGTCCTTGAAATCGACGTGCAAGGTGCCTTCCAAGTGCGCGACAAGATGCCGGCTGCGCATCTTGTGTTCGTCGAGCCGCCGTCGCTTGAAGTGCTCGAGGAGCGTCTGCGAGGACGAGGTACCGAGACCGACGAGGTAATTGCGAAGCGCATGGATGCGGCCGCAGTGGAGCTTTCGCATAAAATGGAGTATGATATGCGGTTGGTGAACGACAACCTTGACGAGGCGACTGCTGAGTTAGTGCGCTACGTCAACGAACAAGCCGAGGAAGCACGAGGTTAAATATCCCATGAGCATCATCGAACCTAAGATCGACGTCCTGCTGAACAGGACCGACAACGATCGTTTCCTGTTGTGTGCGCTCGCATCGAAGCGCGCCCATGACATCAACGATATGATGCGCGGCCAGCGTGACCGCGCCATCCAGCTGCAGACGGCCGTTGAGATCGCCCGCGCTGCCGACAAGAAGCCGCTCTCGCTCGCGTTCAACGAGGTTGCCCGCGGCGAAGTGTCCTTCGACCCTACTTCCATCGATATCAAGAACCACTAGGGTTTGGGTTCCGGCAGCCTTACGGTCGTCGGAACCGCCCGCTACTGCGAAGCCCCGAGGTGTTCGGATTTGCCATTCTTGCGCTTTCCTCCGTACCGAAGCACGCTTCTCCGAAAGGACTCGTGCTTCGCGTGACGTGGCAGGCGCAAAACGGCAGCTTCCGTACCTCGGGGCTTCTCGTTGACCTACTACGCAACCTATGAGCCCTGTGCGCTTCGCGCGAAGCGCGTGCTCACGAAGGATTCCCATGATTGAGTTCCAGCGCATCATCCTTGCCCATTACCACGAGATCGGCCTGAAGGGACACAACCGCTCGGTGTTCGAGACGCGGTTGCTGAAGAACCTCGAGGCGCTGCTTACCGGCTTCCCGGTGGTGACGATCCATCGTATATCGGGACGTATCTGCGTGTTTCTGCGTGAGGGAACCGACTGGGACACGGCGGTCGCGGCGTCCGAGGTAATCGGACGCGTACCGGGCGTGGCGCGGGTGTCGTGCGGATTCAAGTGCGAGCGCGACTTGGACGAGATGATCCAGACGGCCCTCGCGGCGCTCTCCGAGGCGGGAGATTTCTCTACGTTCAAAGTGGCCGCGCGGCGCAACCACACCGACTTCGCCACGAACTCAATGGAGATGAACCAGATCATCGGCGGTGCGCTTTCGGAGGCTTGCCCTGACAAAGGGGTGCGCATGAAGAACCCCGACGTCACGGTGGGCGTCGAAGTGGTGCAAAACGCCTCGTATGTCTATGCGCGTTCCGTGCCGGGTGTGGGCGGCTTGCCGGTGGGCAGCTCGGGCAAGGTGGTCTGCCTGCTCTCCTCAGGTATCGATTCGCCGGTGGCCACGTGGAAGATGGCACGGCGCGGGGCCGTGTGCATCGGTGTGCATTTTTCGGGCCGTCCGCAAACCTCCGATGCGAGCGAGTACCTCGTAGACGACATTGCCCGCGTGCTTGAGCGCACGGGATGCATCGCACGCGTGTATACCGTGCCGTTCGGCGATTACCAGCGCGAGATCGCGCTCACGGTGCCGCCCGAGTTGCGCGTGATCATGTACCGTCGTCTCATGTTCAAGGTGGCCGAGGCACTGGCCCGTATCGAACATGCCGGTGCGCTGGTAACGGGCGAGAGCCTCGGACAGGTGGCCTCGCAGACGCTCGATAACATCCGTGCGACAGACCAGGCCGTGGATTGCCCCGTGTTCCGTCCGCTCATCGGCACGGACAAGCTGGAGATCATCGGCGAGGCGCAGCGAGCGGGCACTTTCGAGATCTCGTCGCAGGATGCGCCTGATTGCTGCACGCTGTTCATGCCTCGCAGCCCTGAGACGCATGCCAAGCTTCCGGTGGTTCTGGAGGCCGAGAGCGCCCTTCCCCTGGAGAAGTGGATCGACGAGATCATCGACAACGTCGAAGTACGCGACTATGCATGCTCGGCCTACAAGCCGAAGAAGCTTCGCCGCCGACGCGATGCGGAGATTCCTGCCCAATAGCGCCTTTCGCTACGAGATATACAACTGCATAGATTTATATCTACCGCTTGCTGGTGATTGCTTGAGGACGCCTATTCGATAGCGAACAGGCGTCCTCTTCTATTGAGCAATCATTGCTGTTTGTTTGGATCATTTTGTTGCGCACAGGCAGTTGATGTGCTGTTCGGTTTTACTCGAGCCGCTCCGCCGTCGTGAAGCGATTCGGGTTCTGGGAGGAATGCTTGTCCTCAGGCGGTCTTGCCAATCGAGGGCAAGGGGGGTTGTTGCGGGTTTTGCTGGGATGCTGTCTAGTTTCTGCTTGGGTGACGGTTGCGTTCTGACGGCGGTTTTGCCGCAAACCTGATAGATCCATGCGGTTTTCCAACGGCTTTTTTACGGTGGATCGGCAAGGTTGCGGCGCTATGATCGGCTTATCGGATGCAGGAAGAAGCTATCAGGCGGGAGGCAGCTATGTCGTTTCAGAGAAGCGCGGAATCATGGCGTGCGAAGCTGCACCTGTCGAAAACGCGCACTCCGGTGCTGATGGGCGTGACGGCACTGGCGGTAGTGGTGCTGGTAGTGGCAGGGAAAATGCTGTTAGATGCGGCTTCTTCGGATGGGTTTGCCCTTGAAGGCCCCGTGGCTGAATCGTCGAGCAAGGGGACTGGGGAGCTTGCCGGGGAAGAGGTGTCCGAAGTACGGATGTTGCGGGTGCATGTGGGAGGCGCGGTGGCAGTGTCGGGGGTGTACGAGGTTTCTGAGGGCTCGCGCGTGCTCGACGTGGTCGAGGCTGCCGGCGGGTTTGCAGAAGGAGCCGCCTGCGATTCCCTCAATCTAGCACGTGAGGTGGCCGACGGCGAGCAGGTGCTTGTTCCCAGC
>NZ_JAVWUP010000021.1:0-25668 GCF_036667095.1 Gordonibacter sp.
GTCTGGGATCAAGCGGAATTCCGGCAAGAATCAAGCAAGAATCGAGCCGTGTGGGTCAGGAATGCAGCTGCTTCTTAAGGTGCCGTCAATTCCCAGAAGGCCACGGCGCTGGCGGCGGCAACGTTGAGCGAATCGACGCCGCGGGCCATGGGGATGCGCACGGTGTGGTCGCAGTGCGCGATGGTGGAGGCCGACAGGCCGTCGCCCTCGGTGCCCAGCACGATAGCCAGTTTGTCGTAGGCTTTCAGCCGGGGGTCGCGCAGCGAGATGGAATCGTCGGAAAGCGCCAGAGCTGCCGTGGCGAATCCCAGTTCGTGCAGCAGCGGCACGCCTTCGCTCGCCCAGTCGGCCGCATTGCGCGGGTCGGTGCCCCGCCCGCGTCCCGGGCCGGCTTCCCCTCCAATGCGGGTCCACGGCACTTGAAACACGGTGCCCATCGATACGCGCACGGCGCGGCGGTACAGCGGGTCGTAGCATTCGGGGGTGACCAGCACGGCATCCACACTCAGCGCTGCGGCTGAACGGAAGATGGCTCCGACGTTCGTGTGGTTGGTGATGTTCTCCAATACGGCGATGCGCTGCGCACCGGCCACCACTGCGGCCACGCTGGGCAGTGGGGGGCGGCGGAAGGCGGCCAGTGCTCCGCGTGTCAGCTCAAAGCCGGTGAGCTTGCACAGCTCGTCGCGGGGGGCGACGAATACCGGCACCTCGGGGTGGTCGCGCTCGATGCGCGCGAGGAGTGGGTCCAGCGCTTCGAGCCACTTTGCTTCCATGAGCAGCGACAGCGGTTGCATGCCGCCCTCCAGCGCGCGCTCGATCACTTTGCCCGATTCGGCGATGAACAGCGCCCGCTCCGGTTCCAGCTTGCTGCGCAGCTGCGCCTCGGTCAGGCGTGCGAAAGCGTCAAGACGGGGGTCGTCCAGGGTTTCGACCGCTACGATCATCGAGATTCTCCCCGGTCGCCTGCTTCGCCGTGCTGGCAGCGCCGAGGGCGTGTCGTCGCTCCCCGTACGCTCCATGCCCCGTCTTCGTTCCGCGCGATCTGCGCAGCTGCCACGCTGCGCACGAAGTTCTCTACCTCGCCCGCCACATCGCGCAAGTCGTCCAGCCCCTGCTCGCAGAAGGCGGCGCAGGTGATTACCTGTGCGCCGATGTGGGCCATGTCCTCGATGTTGGCGGCCTGCACGGCAGGCGTGCGCGATGACGTGCAGTCTTCGATGACGGCCACGTTGTAGTCGAGCGACAGCGCATCGAAGCAGCTTGTGCGAATGCAGTTGGGCGTGGTTGTGCCGATAAGCACCACCGTGGTTACGCCCAGGCGGCGCAGTACACTGTCCAGGCTCGTGTTGAAGAACGCCGAGAAGCGGGGCTTCACGATAATGCGATCGCCTGGCTGGGGGGCCAGCGCGCGGGGTTCGTCCATCGTATGCGGGTTCGCGCAGGCACCCGAAACGGGCTTGCCGCCTTGTGCCCACCGGTCGTGGCGCACGGCTTCGACGTCCGAGCCATCCTCTGCATAAGAGCGCACCACGTGGAAAACGGGCATGCCCAGTGCCCGGGCTTGGACAAGCGCACGCGAGCAGGCTGGCACGGTAGCGGCCGCTCCCTGCACGCACAGTGCCGACTGTGGGTCGATGAACCCGTTCTGCATATCGATGACAAGCAGGGCTGCGGTGCGCGGATCGATCATAGGGGGCTCCTCTGCATAAGTTCGAACTGGTTGCGCTGGTAGTCGATGATGCCGTCCTTGCGCATGCGAGACAGCTCGGCGCACATGGCGCTGCGCTCGACGGACAGGTAGTCGGCCAGCTCTTGTCGGTCATAAGGGATGACGAAGCGGGGGGAATCGGCACTTCTCGCCTGATCGGAGAGGTATGACAACAGCTTAGCACGCGTCGTGCGCTTCGAGACGTGCTCTATTTTGCGCGTGAGTGTGTAGGCGCGTTGGGCCACGGCGCCCAGCAGGTTGCGGATGAGCGTTGCATGGAACGCGCAGTTCGACGAGCACAGGGTGGTGATCTTGCCCACATCCATCAACAGCACCGTCGCATCGGCTGCGGCAACGACGTTCACGTCCAGCGGCAGGCCGGGTTCGCACGCGTACACCTCGGCAAACGTCTGGCCGGGGCCTGCGGAAGCGCGAATGGTGCGATTGCCCCAGTAGTCCACGTTCTCCAGACGCACGGCCCCCTCTAGTACCAGGCCCATGCAGGTGGTCGCGCTTCCCGCATGGAACACGGTCGAGCCTTTCGCGTAGGTGCGCTGGCGTGCGTCCAGGCAGCGCAGCATCGCCTCCACCTCGTCGGGTTGAATGCCGCGGAAGAGGGGGGATTGGCAGATTGCGGAAAGGTGACGGTCCATGTTCCTCCTATACGTCCACGCCTAGGAACATCTTCACCACGATGCCGATGACGAACGACAGCGCCGCTACGCCCAGGCTGATGCCGGCCATCTGGCCGAACCGCTTTTTGAAGGACAGGTCTTGCGCTACCGAGAGGTAGTAGTTGAACACCACCAGGATAAGCAGCACGATGCAGATCATGGTGCCCAGTGCCCACAGGTAATGGGCTTCGTCGAACAGCAGGTAGGGCAAAATGAGCAGCGTCACCGTCACCAAATAGGTGACGCCGGTGTAGGCAGCCGATTTCAAAGCGTCGGAGCGGCCTTCGGTCTTGGAGGAGAGGTACTCGCTCGAAGCCATCGACAACGTAGCGGCAATGCCGGTGATCAAGCCTGACAATGCGATAAGACGTGTGTTCTGCATGGCGAGCGTGAGGCCCGCCAAGGTGCCGGTCATCTCCACCAGCGCATCGTTCATGCCCAGCACCATGCTGCCCACGTAGCCGAGGCGCTCTTCGTCCAGTATGTCCAACAAGGCGTGCTCGTGCGCTTCCTCGTCGGCGCGGATATCGAGCGCTTCGGGCACCTCGCGTGCCAGCTCCTCGTAGGACACCTGTGCCTTGGCTTCACCCCTCTCCATGAGCTTGACGGCGAAGGTGAAGCCGAACACACGCGCAATCAGCGAGTAGCGGGCCACTTTGCCGCGCTCGGGCTTCATGGTCCGTCCGGTGTAGCGTTGCCAGATCTCGGCGTGGCGTGCTTCCTCGTCAGCGATGCGCAGCAAGGTGCTGCGGTTGCCCTCCTCTTTGGTGCAGGCGGCAATGCGGCGGTACACCACGGCCTCCGTCACTTCGTTTTGCTGGAACGCGAGTATCTGCCCCAGCGCGGCCGAAGAGAGCTGCGCGGGTTCGTTTGGGTTCGTTTGGGATGCCTCCGATGGCATGGTGTTCTCCTCGTTCGGATAGGTTGGTTTCAGCGAATGCCCAGTATAGACCATGTGTTCGGCCGATGCGTCACGTTTCGGATCGAATGTCGGCGGTCGCACAGCGCGCAGTCCTTCGATCGGCGACGAGCAAGGCGGCGAACGTACCCGCCATGAACACGAGGCCTGCGGCATCGAAGGCGACGAACTGATCGATGCTGGCCGCAAGGTCCGCATGCCCCGCTGGTAGGCCGAGCCGGATCATCGATTCGCCCACGAGCCCGATGGCTTGCTGGACGAGTACGACGACGTACAGCGCACGGAAGCGACGCGGGCTGGCGATGACGGCCGGATAGGTAGCGTTCCACATAAGGAAGGCAACCCCCAGCCCGCGCACGGCCGTCTCGCCTGCAATGCCAGCGCCGGCCAGCTCGAAGCTGCCCGCAAAGGCGGCTGGTTGCAGCACGAACGACAGCGCACACTGCACGTTGACGATAAACACAGCCGCCACGGCTACGCGTGCGGCGATGGCTGCTGCCTGCGTTCCCTTCACGACGTGCTCCTTCTGCGTCCGATGGCTTTCGTGAGAGTGTAGCGCATTCGCACGTGCTTGTAAGGGCGAGCGGTATACTGCAAGCAAACGTGGGAAGAAAGGGCCCGACCATGATCTCAGAGCAAGCAAGACGCACTACTGGCGACCACCCCGATTTCGATGCCTTCGTCGCTACCATTGCGGCGTTGCGGGCGCCTGGGGGCTGCCCGTGGGACCGAGCCCAAACGCATGGGAGCATTGCCTCCAACATGATCGAAGAGGCCTACGAGGCGGTCGACGCTATCGAGGCGGCCGATGCCGCGCATCTGCGTGAGGAGTTGGGCGATGTGCTGTTGCAGGTGGTGCTGCAAAGCCAGATCGCCGCCGACGCGGGCGAGTTCACCATCGACGACGTGTGTGCCGACGTGAACGCGAAGATGATCCGCCGCCACCCGCATGTGTTCGGTGAGGCGCAAGCCGAGAGCGCTGCTGAGGTGCTCGACCTGTGGGACCAGGTGAAGCTGGCCGAGAAGGAAGCTATCGCCGGATCGACGGAGGTGCCCGATGCATGCGCGTCTCGTCCCGGCTTGCTGGACGGAGTTCCCACGAGCTTCCCTGCGCTGATGCAGGCGCAGAAAATATCGCGCAAGGCAGCGTCTGCCGGTTTCGAGTGGGATACGCTTGAGGATGTATGGGCCAAGGTACATGAGGAGATCGCCGAGCTTGAGGAGGCGTATGCGGCGGCTCCTAAGGCCGCCAACGGCAAAATGGACGCCGATGCGCTGTTCGAAGGCGATGCCGGGCAAGCCGCCCGCGCGGTGGCGCATGCCGAGCAAGAGTGCGGCGACGTGTTCTTTTCCCTGGTGAACGTCGCCCGCCGCATGGGCATCGATGCCGAGCGCGCCCTGCGCACGGCCTGCACCAAGTTCCGTCGCCGCTGGGCCTTCATGGAAGGTGCCGCTTGGGCGCAGGGCTGCCGCGTCGAGGACTTGTCGGCTGCCGAGCGAGAATCCCTTTGGGTCCGGGCCAAAGAAGAAGAGCGCCTGAGGTAGTCGCTGGGGGGGCATCCGTTGACCCATTAGATTGTTGAACGATTGTTGAACGATTGTTGAACGTCTCACTTTTGGTGGCGCATTGCGCAGAGGAGCAGTAGACTGTGGTTTCATGCATCATCGAACTGACGTGGGGAATGCGAGGAGGGCGATGCGGCCTGTATGGAAAACTGGAGGCGCAGAAGATGCCGCGTTGAAAAAAACCGACGGGGGTGGGGGCGTTCAGCTCTCTCACCTGATTTCGATGCGCTCTCCGGCCTGCTAAGCAGGAGGGGATTCAGCGCCAAAACCCAGTCGCTGGTTTCCGCGCACCCTGACGAGCGCTACGTGCTCGTGTACGGCGATATCGATCGCTTCAAGGTCTACAACGACCGGTTCGGTACTGCGGCGGGCGACCAGCTGCTTGCTGCTGTGGGCGCCGTTATACGCAAGGCTCTGCCCGAACATGCCGTTGCGGCACGCTTGCGTGCCGACCATTTTGTAAGCTGTCTTCCGCGCAGTGCTTTCGATCCCGATCGCATACTGGCGCTGTTTGATGATTGGTTTACGTCGTATCGTCAGGACTTCACCTTCTTCGTGCGCCTGGGCATCTTCGCTATCGACGACCCCGAGCTCGATGTCAGCCTTATGTGCGACCGTGCCCTGCTTGCCCTGCGTTCGGCGAAGAGCAGCGCCGACAGTAGCAAGTACGCCTTCTATGACAAGACGCTGCGCGACTCCGTGATCAAGGAGCAGGAACTTGCCGGGGAGATGGCGACGGCGCTTGATCAGGGTCAGTTCCCGCTGTTCTTCCAGCCGCAGTACAGCTATGCGACGAAACGGATGATCGGCGCCGAAGTGCTTGCGCGCTGGGACCATCCGGTGAAAGGGCTTTTGGGTCCTCTCGAGTTCATTCCCGTATTCGAGCGTACCGGCCTTATTTACGATTTCGACCACTATATATGGGAACAGTCGTGCCAATGCCTGCGCGCATGGATCGACCGATACGGGCTTGAGCGCACTCCGCGTCTGTCGGTAAACCTGTCGCGCATCGACATCTACCAAGAGGACCTCTGCGAGCAGCTGTGCGGCCTGATCGCAAAGTATGCCATCCCGAAAGGCATGCTGCATATCGAGATTACCGAGGGGGCTTACACGGAGGCACCGGTGCAGTTGGTGGGTATTGTGGCGAAGCTGCAAGAGGCCGGCTTTCAGATAGAGATGGATGATTTCGGCAGTGGGTTCTCCTCGCTCAATACGCTGAAGGACGTGCCTATCGATGTGCTGAAGTTGGATATGGGGTTTCTCGACGCGCGCGAAAGCACGCGAGGCGGGTTGATCCTTGCGTCGGTCGTGCGCATGGCGCGCTGGCTCGACCTGCCTACTATTGCCGAAGGGGTGGAAACGCCCGAGCAAGCTGCCTATCTGGCAAGTATCGGCTGCACATACATGCAGGGCTACCTGTTCTCGCGTCCGATTGCGCTCGAAGCGTTCGAGGAGTTGTTCCTTGGTGGGCTGTCCGAGGAGATATGCCGACCCCTTTCCGAAGGGCCGGGGGAGGGGTCAACCGATCTTTGGAGCGCGGATACGCAGTTCGCGCACACTTTCAGCGACTACGTGAACGGGCAGCGGCAACGCCATGAGACGGATATGCAGCGCTACGCGGCGGTGCTGTGCACGGTGTACGAGGAAATTTTCGAATTCGATCGCGTGCACGATACGTTCCGTATGCTCTATTCGTCCACGCTTCCGAGCGGCGGTGCCACGATTTCGCTTGTCGATGCGCTTGCTCGCCTGATGCCGTACATTCCGCTCGAAGCCGATCGGGTCCATCTCAAGAAAATGCTCGAAGAAAGCAGTCAGAGCGACGGGCGAGAACCTCTGAGCTTCACCTACCGGCTGAAAGTGGACGACGATACCACCTGGCGCCAAAGCACGATTCTGCGGGTATCGGACACGAGTATGCTGTGCTGCAACAAAGACGTGACCGAACTCGTTGAAGCCGAGGAGCGCAGCCGGCACGAGAGCGCGTGGCAAAGCGAGCGCTATCGTCGTCTTATCGAGACGACGCGCAAGATCAGCTTCGACTACGATTCAGAGCTCGATACCGTGCTGTTCTACCTCGATCGCGCGGGGAAGGGGACCGAGGAGGAGGTTATCCCTCATTATTTGGAGACGATGTCTGCGGTTCGCTCAGGTATCGTGCATGCCGATAGCATCGAGACCGTGCGTGGCATGTTCGAGCGGGCCCGCGCCGGGGAAAACGAGATGAGCGTTGAGTACCAGGCGGACTATTATGGGCGAGGGTATGCGTGGTACCGCGCCGATATGTTCGTGGCGCACGATGATGCGGGCGCGTGGCACCTGGTGGGCCTCATCGAGAACATCGACGACGAACGGGCTCTGCGATTCCGCGCCGAATACGATGCTGCGACGGGCTTGAACAACCATGCGGCTACGCAGGATCTGATAGTCGCGGCGTTGGCCGATGCCGAAGTGCGCGGGCACAGCGTGTGCGTGGTAATGGATATCGACGATTTCAAGCAAGTGAACGATACCTGCGGGCATATCCAAGGCGACATGCTTCTACACGAGGTGGGCGGCATCTTGCGTGCCTGTTTCCGCAAGAGCGACATCCTCGGACGCGTCGGCGGCGACGAGTTCGTGCTTCTGCTCAAGAACATCGACGTGCAGACCGCTGTGCATAAGCTTGAACAGGTAAGGCTTCAGGTTTCTGCGGTGCGCGAAAACGGCATGGGCCAGCCTCTGTCGGTGAGCGTCGGTGTGTACGAGACGCAGCCCGACGACCGGACCTATCGCGATGTCTTTATTAAGGCCGACGAAGCTCTTTACCGGGCAAAGCGCTCCGGCAAGGACCGCATCTGCCTGCATGCGTTCTCGGGATAGCAGGCCTCTATGCTGCAGGCACCTCGCCGAACTCCCTCATGGCACCCGGCATCCCCTTAAGCCAGCATACCATATGCCGCGAGAGCCCGGTTGGGACTGGTTGGCAGGTGCCAGCCCTCTTGTCAGAACCCTTACGAGCATCTGATGATTTGAGCAAGATCGGATGGAGAGGCCGTTTTCTCCCGGTCTGGTCGGGTACTATGAAACGGAATCTACAACCGTCGCCAAGGAGCAGAATGATGGGAAATGCGTCGCGCCCGGTGTCCGACCGCCCACTTGCGGTGGGAGAGACGTCCGGCGATGTTGTCGGCCATGTCTTGTTCAGCGCAAACGACGATCTGCGCGCACCTCTCGACGAGCTGGGCCGTCTTCGCGAGATGGAATCCAAGACCCGCGAGATCATCCAGAAGTACCAAGCTGCCATGCGCGAGATGGAAGTGCGCTTCGAGATTCTAGATCAGGACCTCAACCTCAAAAAGCACCGCAATCCCATCCATCATGTGGAGTCACGCATCAAAAACCCCGTGAGCATCTTCGAGAAGCTGGGCCGCTACGGCAAGGAACCGACGCTCGCGAACATGGAAAAGTACATCATGGACATTGCGGGCGTACGGGTGATCTGCTCCTACATCCACGACGTGTACAACCTGCTGGAACTGCTGCGCAAGCAAGACGATCTGACTATCGTTACGGTGAAGGATTATATCGCCCATCCTAAGCCCAACGGGTATCGCAGCCTGCACGTTATCGTGCGCATCCCCGTGTATTTCCTGGACAACAAGGAGTTCATTCCGGTAGAGGTGCAGCTGCGCACCATCGCCATGGACTTCTGGGCCAGCTTGGAGCACGATTTGAAGTACAAGACCGTGAGCGAGGTGCCGGGCATCGATTCCAACGACGAGCTGAAGGATTGCAGCCGCATCATCGAAGACGTGGAGGCGCGCATGCAGATACTGGCGCGCGCGTTGGAGCCCGAAGGCGAAAAATAACGCGTTCGCCCGTCGCGGCACGTGATCGCTGCGCAGGGGGCCGCTCGTCGGCGCGTTCGTCGTTGCGCGACGCGATTGGCTCGTCGCCCTAGGTGCGAGGTGCAGAAACAGAAGGAGAACCCATGCATGCCTACCTTACCGATGCCCACGGTGCCTTCCAGCCAAGCGAGGCGCGCTTCCATCGCAGTGAGCGCGCCGAGATGGAGTTGGTGGTGTGTCGGCCCGACCGCATGTACCAGCGCATTTCCGGGTTCGGTGGCGCGTTTACCGAAGCGGGGGCCTACGTGTTCGCGGGTATGCCAGAAGACGTGCAGGACCGGTTCGTCCAGCTGTGCTTCGGAGGCGCCGAGGGGGGCAGCAGCGCATCGCGAGGCTGTTCCGGCGACCTTGCAAGTGGGGGCAATGCCTACACGCTCTGCCGCACGCACATCCAAAGCTGCGACTTCGCGCTGGGCAACTACGCTTACGTCAAGCCGCTTGATCGCAAGCTGAAGACATTCTCCCTCGATCGCGACCGTACGCTGCTCCTGCCGTTCATCCAGTGCGGGTTGGCGGTGAATCCCACGCTTGAGATTCTGGCCTCGCCATGGAGTCCCCCGGCGTTCATGAAGACGAACCGTATGATGAACGCCGGCGGTCGCTTGCGTCGCTCGTGCTACGCGCCATGGGCTGCGCTGTTGGCGCGCTACGTGAGCGCGTATGCGCAAGAGGGCGTGCGTATCGGCCGCATGAGCGTCCAGAACGAGCCGATGGCGGCGCAAGTGTGGGATTCCTGCTTATTCACTGCGGGGGAGGAAGCCGATTTCGCCGCGCATTACCTGCGCCCGGCGTTGGATGCGGCGGGTCATGAGGACGTGCGGCTGTGCGCCTGGGATCACAATACCGACCGCCTTCTCGACCGCGTCGAGGCGGTGTTCGGCGATTCGGAGGCGAATGCCGCTTTCGGCAGTGTGGGGTTCCACTGGTACGCGGGCGACCACTTCGAACAGGTGCGTGCTGTTGCCGAGGCCTATCCCGATAAAGAGCTGCTATTTACCGAGGGGTGCGTCGAGTACTCCCGCGACGGCGTTGATGCGGCTACGCAGGAGCGTAAAGCCGAGCGGTATGGCCATGCGCTTATGGGGTGCTTTGAGGCGGGGGCGTGCGGGTTCATCGATTGGAACCTGCTGCTCGACGAGCGCGGCGGCCCGAATCATGCGCGCAACTTCTGCGAGGCGCCGCTCATGTACGACCGGCAAGCGGGCGAGCTGGTGGTGAACCGCTCGTTTTACTACCTTGGACACTTCTCGCGCTTCATCGTGCCGGGGTCGCGGCGTTTCCTGGTCTCGCGTTTCTCCGACGAGCTGGAATGCACCGGCTTCCTGCGGCCCGACGGGAAACGCGTGGTTGTGGCGATGAACCGTTGCAGCCGCCCTGTGCGCTTCGAGGTGGCCGAGCGTCCTGCGGTGGCGCGTATCGAGATTGCGCCGCATAGCATTATGACCTTGGTATGGGAGGGGGCGGAACTCGGCAGCTGACGGGCTAGTCCTTGAAGTTCTCCGAGAAGCGTGAGATCTGAGCGTTCTCCTGCAGCACGGCGACGCTTTGCGGAAGGTCGATGCGGTGGAGGAAGAAGCGCAGGAAGTGGCCCAGCACATACAACACCATGATGGTGGCGAAAGCCGTCTCCAGGTAGAACACGACATCGACGGCAAACGGCAACGGCGTGCCATTCGCCCTGAAAAAAGCGACAACTTTTCCAAGCGCAGTGGCCGTGATAACGAACGGAAAGGTCATAGCCGCATAGCTGGGGTAGAACTTCAGGCGCAGCAGCTTCGGCAGGTGCACGAGCACCAGGGTGAACAGTGCTTGCGCCAACACGGCCAACACGGCTACGAACAGGATGCTGGGTTGGGGCGACACCGACAGATAGCCTACGAGGGAGAGGCTCATAGGCGCGGCGTAAATGCAGAACAGCGGACGGGCCGCCTCGGGAATCTCGTGCTTGGCGTAGCGGTAGGTCACCAGCCCCAGAAGTACGAGATAGCACGCGAACCCGAACCAAAACAGCGTCAAACCAGCGAACTGCATGCCGAATGTCGGCGCGGTGACCGAAGCCACGATAATGCCCACGTAGCAGATGAAGTAGGTGGGGAACACTTCGTGTAGCTTGAACTGCGCGAAGAACCGCACACTGAACCATGCTATCAGCGTCAGGTGCGCGATGACGGCTGCCGCCCACACCGCGAAGGCGGGGTAGTAGGCGAGCGGTGCGAGGTACGTGGACAGCTGCATAAGCACCATGAACACCGTGCCGCTGACGCTGGCCAAGATGGAATCGCGCAGGTCATCGCGGATCATTTGAGGGAACAGAACAATTTTTGCGGCAAGCATCGCCACGAGGATCAGGGCGGCTATGCCGCAGGTAAGATGCACAACCTCGCTGAGGGGCTGCAGCAGGTTTCCCAGGGCTGCAAGGCCCAAGGCGACGCCTGCGGTAGGAATGGGAACTTTCTCGATAATGTCGCGCATGGAAACGTGCCTTTCGGTTTTGTCTTCTCGTTCGTCCGAATATATTTTGGCAGGCTTTCACTAAAAAGAAAAATTATATATTTTTATGTTACGATAACGAACACTAATGTAGAGGAGATGAAGGGACTTCTATGCAAGATTTCCGGATGGCCACGTTTCTCAACGTGTGCCGCACGTTGAACTATACCCGTTCGGCAGCAGCGCTCAATATCACGCAGCCGGCGGTCTCCCAGCATATTGCTTTCTTGGAAAAATCTTACGGTACAAAACTGTTCGCGTACCGGGGCAAGAAGCTTTCCCTTACGACGGCAGGAGAGTTGCTGCGCGAAGCTGCCGCTACGATGGCGCACGATGAGGATACGTTGCGCGAATCCATTGCCGCGATGACGGGCCTGCGCCGCAGCCTCCGCATCGGTATGACGCTTACGGCAGGCGAATACGTCTTGGCGCCTTTGCTGCCAGTCTACCTTGCCGTCCACGAGGACGTGCAGGCGCGCATTTCTTCGGGCGACACCGGCTTTTTGCTAGAGCAGCTGCGAGCAGGGGAGATAGACTGCGCCCTGGTTGAGGGTGTTTTCGACAGAAGCGCCTACGATTGGCGGGTGTTCGGTACCGAGCGGATGGTGGCAGTGTGCGCTGCGGGCCATCCGCTTGCCCAAGGCAAGAAGCCCCTGCGCTTCGACGACCTGCTCGAACAGCATGTGCTGGTGCGCGAGCAAGGTTCGGGAACACGCGCCGTGCTGGTGAACGCCCTGGCTGAGCGGAACCTGTCGGTAGACAGCTTTGCGCGCGTTACGGAGGTCGAGAGCATCAACATCATCAAAGTGCTGGTCGAAGGCGGCTACGGCATCTCGTTTCTGTACGAGGCTGCCGTACGGCGCGAGCTTGTATCCGGCCAGCTTGCTCGCATATCTCTGGCGGGGCGCGCCATCGAGCACGAACTCACCTTCCTCAGCTTGAAGGGCAGCGTGTTCGCAGGCGAGCTTGCGCGCTTGTTCGACGATCTGACAAGCGCCGCCAAGCAAGCAGAGTAGCCTCTATCTGGTCTTTTACGTGCTTTTGTGGCGGTGTTGACCGTTTCTTTGCCTGAACTTGGGGGCTTCTTTACGCGCGCTTGAGCGCATCCTTACGTTCCTTTTCTACGATTGATCGCGTCGCGGTTCGAGCCGTTTGGTGCCGTAAGGGCATCGGCTTGTGCGGCGGACCGCTTGAAATCGTATGCGATCCCGTATCTGCGGGAACATGAGAAAGGAACGGATCGATGGCAGAGGGCTTTTTGAGCAGAAGGCAGTTTCTGGCAGGCAGTGCGACCATTGCGCTGGCGGGCATGTTCGGCATGATGACGGGCTGCGCGGCCGGTGGTTCTGGTGCGGCGGCGGGCGCTGAGTCCCGCAAGGGCGCAGGCGGCGCTGCTGCCGCAGCCGATCCGTTGACGATGGTGTGGCTGCCCGACAACTCGTCGGCCGATCTCACGTCGTCGCGTGAGGCCATCGGTGCTGCTATTACCGCGGCGTGCGGGCGCAAGGCGAACTTGCTGACCACGACCGACTACAACGTGGCTATCGAGGCCATCGCTTCGGGCAAGGCCCAGATGGCGCTGCTGGGTGCTGAGGGCTACGTGCAAGCCAACAAGAAGAATGCCAAGGTGCTGGCTGCGTTTACAAATAGCGACGAGGACGGCAAGCTGGACGGCGCGTGCTATTACAGCCGCATCTGCGTGGCTGCCGAGAACGCCGACCAGTACCAGAGCGGCAGCGGCTACTCCATCGAGAACATCAAAGGCAAGGCGTTCTCGTTTGTGTCGGCTACGTCAACCTCGGGGTTCAAGGTGCCGTCGAGCGGCATTGTGGAGGAGTTCGGTCTGAGCGGCTCTGACGAGCTGCTGGAAGCCGGCAAGTTCTTCTCCGAGGTGCTGTTCGGCAACTCGCACCAGGGTTCTGCCGTGAACCTGCTGTCGGGCGATGTGGATGCCGCCGCATTTGACGACGTGGACGTGGACATGTACCTGGACCTGGTGTCCGGCAAGGCGAATTCGGTAGGTGCGGTGTATCAGGCCAAGGCCGACGCTGCGGCTCCCTTCGACACCGTGCGCGGCAAGCAGTTCGCCATCATCGCTATCACGCCGGTTCTGAACGCCCCCATCTGCTTCAACGAGGAAGCCCTTTCCGACGACGAGCGCACGAAGATCGTCGACTACTTCTGCTCGAGCAAGGTCGCCGACGACCCGAAGATCTTCGTGGACCCCGATGACGAGAACGCCAAGGGCATCTTCGAGAAGGATTCCGAGAAGACCTGCTTTGTGAAGACGACCGACGACTGGTACGAGCCTGTTCGCAAACTGGGTGGCGCGGCGTAATGGGAACGGCTTATCCCCCTGCCGTTCAGCCGGAGACTGCCTGTGTAACCTCCGGCTCGGCGGCGAGCGCCACGTGGCAAGGAGCGCGGTTGCTGGACCTGCAGAACGTGTCGAAGAGCTACGATGGCTGGTCGAAGGCTCTCGACGACGTCTCCTTGGAGATGCGCCGCGGCGAGTTCGTCAGCATCATCGGCTCGTCGGGCGCAGGGAAGTCCACGTTGCTGCGCTGCGTGAACAGGCTTATCGACCCCTCGCAGGGCTCGGTCGTGTTCGACGGCCGCGACGTGACGCGCGAGCGCGGACGCGAGCTGCGTCAGACGCGCCGTCGCATCAGCATGGTGTTCCAGCACTACAACCTGGTGTATCGCGCAACGGCCATCGAGAACGTGCTGCATGGGAGACTGGGCTACCGACCTGCGCTTGCGGGCATGCTGGGCCATTACCGTGAGGATGAGAAGCGCCGCGCGTTCGAGATACTGGAACAGGTCGGTCTGGCCGATTTCGCCTACACGCGTACCGACCAGCTGTCCGGCGGGCAGAAGCAGCGCGTGGGCATTGCGCGTGCGCTGGTGCAAGACCCGCTGCTCATCTTGGCCGACGAACCTATTGCGAGCCTCGACCCCAAGTCGTCGCGCACGGTCATGGAGCACTTGCGCTGGGCGGCCGACGAGTTGGGCATCGCCTGCCTGGTGAACCTGCACCAGGTTGATTTCGCACTCGAGTTTTCCGATCGCATTGTGGGATTGAAGGGCGGCAAGCTGGTATTCGACGGCGCGCCCGGCGATCTGGATGCGGAGGCGATTGCCGCTATCTACGGTACGGACGAGGGCGGCGATGCTTTGGCTTCCGGCAGCATGCAGCATAGCCGTTCGGTCGAGGCCGCGCATCGCCTCGATGCCTCCTGTGTTTCGAAGGAGGATGCGGCATGACGGAGCGTACGATGAAGGGTTCGCGCTTGTTGCCGACTGCGCTGCGGCGCACTGCGGCGCGCGGTACCTACGACGGGTCGTTCTTCCGCAGGCGCACGCTTGCCCTTGCGGCTGCCGCGCTGGTGTTCGTGGCGTTGGGCGCGGTTTCCGGCACGTATGTCGGCTTCGATTTTCTCCAAGCAATCCTCGAGGTCCCCGGCGGGCTCGTGTGGATGGTGACGCAGTTCGTTCCCTCCCTGACCTCTCTCGAAAAGCTCGGCACCATCCTTCCCGCCTTGGGATCGACCATCCTGGCCTCCATTGCCTCCAGTTGCACGGCGGCGGTGCTGGCTTATATATGCGCGGTGCTGGGCTCCCGTACGGTGGGCATTGGCGGCCCCGTGTCTTTTGTGGTGCGGGGCATAGCGTCGCTATTCCGCAACATCCCCGTGGTGGCCTGGGCATTCATCCTGCTGTTCTCGTTTAAGCAAAGCGAGTTCACCGGGTTCTTCGCCTTGTTCCTTACCAGTTTCGGGTATCTGACGCGCTGCTTTTTAGAGAGCATCGACGAGATGAGCGCGGGTCCGGTGGAGGCGCTGCGCGCGGCTGGAGCCAGCTACGGCCAGATCGTGGCGCAGGCCGTGGTGCCGCTGAGCATCACCGCCGTGGTCAGCTGGGTGCTCTACATGATCGAGACGAACATTCGTGATGCCACGCTTATCGGCATTCTGACGGGCACCGGCATCGGGTTCGTGTTCGACGTGTACTACAAGAGCTTCCGCTACGACGTTGCGGGGTTGGTGGTGCTGTCCATCATCGCCGTATGCATTGCCTGCGAGCTGGTGTCGAACTACGTGAGGAGGCAGATCCTATGACGGCCGATCAGATAGCGGGCGGTCTTCGCGGCGCGCGGCTGGCGCGTTCCGGCAAGATCAAGGCCCATGTTCTCAACAGGTCCAATGCTGTATTGGGCCTGACGCTGGGCCTCTTTGCTTTGGTGAGCGTGTTCGCGCTGGTTACGATGAATTACGGCAAGGTTCCCTTCTTCCAGGCGCTGGGCGCGGCCGCCGGCGATTTCGTCACTATGATGCTGCAGCCGGGCCTCGCCGGGCACTTCACGCTGCCCGAGGTGATAGAGGGATTGTTCGTCTCATTGGCGCTGGCCTTGCTGACCACGTTTATCGGTGCGGTGATCGCTTTCGTGTTGGGGCTGCTTGCGGCATCCAACCTGTCGAGCAAAGGCGCGAGCAACGCCATCAAGGTGGTCATGTCCGTGATTCGTGCGGTGCCGACCATTCTGTGGGTGCTGGTGTTCTCCGTGGCTATCGGTTTGGGACCTGAAGCTGCTGTCGTGGGCCTGCTGTTCCACAGTGTGGCCTACCTGGTGAAAGCCTACTCGGAGGCCTTCGAGGAAGTGGACGCAGGCGTGATCGAGGCGCTGCGCGCGAGCGGGGCTTCATGGTGGCAGGTGGTGTTCCAGGGCATCGTGCCCGAGAAGGTGAACGAGATGCTGTCGTGGACGTTCATCCGTTTCGAGATCAACTTCGTGAACGCCGTTGCGGTGGGCGCGGTGGCAGGGGCGGGCGGCATCGGCTACCAGCTGTTCTTGGCGGGAAGCTTCTACTACAACATCCACGAGGTCGGGCTGATCGTGTACTTGTGCTTGGCGGTGGCGGTGGTGCTGGAAGTTATTGCCACGCGCCTGCGCAAACGCTACATCGTGCAGCATTGATTTCCAAGTAAGGAGCATTCGATCGATGAAAAGATATGAGCGGACGCGGGCTTTGGTGGAGGGCGACCCTACGTTGGTTCGGTCGCTGGTGTGCGAGGTGGAGGACGAAGTGGGAGCGGGCGCTATCGAGGTGCTCGACGAACCGCGCGAGGAGCTGGTCATGGTGAAGGTGCGCGAGACGGCGCAACGCAGCTTGTTCTACCTGGGCGAGGCGCTGATGACCTCGTGCCGCGTGCGCATAGGCGAAGCGGTGGGGTTGGGGCTGGTGCTGGGCAGCGACCGGTGCCGCGCTTACGAGCTAGCGGTGGCCGATGCGGCGTTTGCCGGGGCAGGTGGGCCTGCGCGTTCGGCGCGCTGGGATGCCCGGTTGCGCGAGGCGCTCGACCGTATCGAGGAGCGCGAGGCCGAGGAGGCGCGCCTGGTCGCAGCGACGAAGGTTGATTTTTCGACAATGAAGGTGGAAACAGCATGATGATCGCAGAGAGTGCCGAGCTGCACCAGATGCAGCGGGCTTTTCGCAGCGTGCTCGATGCGTTTGCGCAGCCGGGGACGTTGCATCTGATCGAACCGACCGAGGACAAGGCGGCGCGGCCGGTTGCGCTCGACGGCGCGCTGGAGACGTTGGTGAAACTGTTCGTGGATCAAGCCGTCACGTTCTGCGTGGCCGATGCGGAAACCGATGCTGCTTCGGCTTATATCACCAGCGAGACGCACGCGCTGCGGGTTGCGGTGAGCGAGGCCGATTTCGTCATCGTGCCGCGACGTGCCGACGAGCAGGTAGTCGCCGAATGCATTGTCGAGGCGTGTCGCGGCACGCTCGTCGCTCCCGAAAAGGGCGCGACGGTGCTTTTGGGATGCGCGCATGTGGCGGCAGCCGAGGAAGGGGCGGCCGACGCGGGTCCGGCGTTGCAGGTTGTCGAGGTGCACGGTCCGGGCGTGAAGGACGTGAACCGGTTTGCGGTGGATCGCCTGGGCTGGCTCTCTGCCCGTGCGGCGCGCGGCGACGAATTTCCCTGCGGCATCGAAATCGTGTTGGTGGATGCGCAAGGGCATCTGGTGGCCCTTCCTCGCAGTTCGCGAGTGGCCCCTACGCTTGGCGCTGCGGCGTTCGTGGCGGCAGGGGAGGTGTGCTAGATGGGTTACGTTGCAGTGCGCGGCGGCGGCATCGCCATCGAGGAGAGCCTCAAGCTGCTGGAGTTCGAGCGCGTGCGTTCGTCGGCAGCATGGGGCACCGATGAGATCGAGCACACGTTCCCCGAGCTTATCGACCAGGTGATGGGCGAGGCGTCGCTCTATGCCCCGCGCTTGGCGGCGCTTGCGCTCAAGCAGGCCCAGGGTTCGCCCGACGAGGCGGTGTTCCTGCTGCGCGCCTTTCGCTCCACGCTCGAGCGCCCCTACGTCTCGCGTCCGGTGGATACCGCCGAGCTGCGCATAAGCAGGCGCATCTCGGCTGCGTTCAAGGACGTGCCCGGCGGCCAGGTGCTCGGCGCGACGCGCGACTACAGCCATCGTCTGCTGGCTTTCGACCTGGAGACGGAAGGCTCCGAGGAATTGGCCGACAAGCGCGCCGAGCTGGCGCGGCACTTTGCCGAGATTGCCTCTCCTCAGGAGGGAGACGCGGCGGGGCGTTCGGATGGCACCCTGCCGCGCGTGCTGGATTACTTGCGCGCCGAAGGCCTGGTCGCCCACGTCTCCGACGACGACGGCGAACCCGTGGACGCCACGATGGTCCCGCTTACGTTTCCCGCACCTCGCTCCGTGCGCTTGCAGACGCTCGCGCGTGGCATGACCCAGGCGGTCGAGGCGCTGGGTTACGCAGCCATTCGCGGCTTCGGCCCGGCGCATCCCACGGTGGGCGAGCTGCGGCAGGGCCGTGCCGCCGTGGCGGTGGACCATCCGCTCTCGCCGGGAGGCCCGGAAGATGCCTACTATCTAGGGTCGGTGCCGTTGTGCGAGGTGGAAAGCGTGTTCATGGACGAGGGCGGCTCTTCGTCCGATGCCGCAGCATTTGCCTCGGGCCAAGCTAGTGCGCTGTCGCTCGCGGTAGGCTACGGCCTGGTGTTCGGCCGTGCCGAGACGAAGGCCATCGCCATGAGCGTGCTCGACCGCTGCCTGGACTCTGACGAGGTGCGCTATCCCACCGAGGATGAGGAGTTCGTGCTCTACCACGTGGACGGCGTCGAGGCTACGGGGTTCATCTCGCACCTCAAGCTGCCGCATTACGTGACGTTCCAGTCGAAACTCTCCAGCGTGCGCGGCACGCGCGATACGGCTGTCATCGACCCAGCGTCCGACCGCACTGCCGATCAGGCGGCTGCGGCTGCGCTGGAATCAAAGGAGGCCTGCAATGCAGCAGCGCTATAACTACGCGTTCTTCGACGAGGCGTCGAAGCGCGAGATCCGCCGTGCGCTTATCAAGGGCGTGTCCATCCCTGGCTACCAGGTGCCGTTTGCGTCGCGCGAAATGCCTATCGGCCGTGGCTGGGGCACGGGCGGCTTGCAGATCACGCTGGCCGTCATCGGTCGCAGCGATGTGCTGAAGGTCATCGACCAGGGATCGGACGACAGCGTGAACGCGGTGAACATCAAGAAGCTCGTGGTCGACACCACCGACGTGGAAGTGACCGACGCGACCGAGGAAGCCACGCTCATACAGTCGCGCCATCGCATTCCCGAGTGCCCGCTGCGCAGCGACCAGGTGCTGGTGCTGCAAGTGCCCACGCCTGAGCCGTTGCGCAGTTTCGAGCCCAGCGAGGCGGCCACCAAGCGCTTGCATGCCGAGGCCGACTACACCGGGGCCTGGTTGGAGCTGTTCGACCAGATCGTGCGCTTTGACATGACTACGACCGGGGCGGACCATCCCGTGCAGGTGAACGGCCGCTACGTCATGGCACCCTCGCCCATTCCTCGTTTCGACAACCTCAAACTGCACCAGGCCGAGCACCTGACGCTTCTCGGTGCGGGCCGCGAGAAGAAGATCTACGCCGTGCCTCCCTACACGCAGGTGAAGCCGCTCGACTTCGAGGACTACCCGTTCTCGCCGGAGCGTTTCGACGGCAAACGCTGCCATCTGTGCGGTGCCGAGGGCGTCTACCTCGACGAGCTGGTGGACGAGGCCACCGGTGCCGTGCGCCACCAGTGCAACGACACCGCGTTCTGTGTTTCGTCGGCTTGCCAGCCGACGAAACCAGTCGACGCTGCGGGGGCTTCTGGTGCCGAATCTTGCGGCTCCAAGGCCTCCTCACGTGCGGAAGCACGCTTCGTCGGCTTTTCACCGCAATCTTCGGCACCAGAAGCCCCCCCGCTGACGTTCCGTTCGTCCAGCGACTTCCAGAAAGGAAGCTCTCATGCTTGATGCGCAGCGCTACGGCGCCGACGAGGTGCCGTGCCTGTCCGTGCGCCATTTGTCCAAGCGCTTCGGTGCGGGCTGTCCGCACTGTCTGGCCCCGGGTACTCCGCTCGAGAGCAACGTGTGCCCGCGCTGCGGCACGGTGCATGCCGTGCGCGATGTGAGTTTGGACGTGTTTCCTGCCGAGATCGTGGGTGTGGTGGGCGAATCGGGAAGCGGCAAGTCGTCTCTGATGAAGTGCCTGTTCTTCGATGAGCTGGCTACCGAAGGCGACGTGCGCGCCCGGCCTTTCGACGGAGGTGCTGCCAACTTGCTGGGCCTGTCGCCCCAGCAGCAGCGCGCCATCCGCAACACGGTGTTCGGCATGGTGTACCAGAACCCCTACCTGGGCCTGCGTATGGACTTCTCGTCGCTGTCGAACATTGCCGAGCAGATGATCGCGGCGGGCAGCCGCAACGTAGGTGCCATGCGCTCGCGTGGCGAGGAGCTGCTCGAGCGCGTGAATATTCCGCTCTCGCGCGCCGTCGAGCCGCCGCGCAACTTCTCCGGCGGCATGCAGCAGCGCGTGCAGATTGCCAAAGCGCTGTCGAACAACCCGCCCATCCTGTTGCTCGACGAGGTGACCACCGGGCTGGACCTGTCGGTCCAGGCGGCCGTGCTCGATCTGATTCAGCAGATCAGGCGCGACTTCAACGTGAGCATGCTCGTGGTGAGCCACGATTTGGGCGTCATCCGCATGCTGGCCGACCGCACGTTCGTCATGCTGGACGGCCGCGTCATTGAGGCCGGCCTGACCGACCAGATACTGGAAGACCCGCAACATTCATACACCCAGCAGTTGGTTTACTCGCTGCTTTAGCTGAAAGGACCTTCATGAACGACAGCTCCTGCATCATCCGCGGCGGCACGGTGGTGTGCGCCGACCAGGTACGGCCCGATTGCGACGTGGTCGTCATCGACGGGCGCATTGCGGCTATCGAGCCGACCGGTGCCTACGATTTCGAGGTGCAGCCCGATGCCACGGCGGGTGTGCTGCCTATCGTGGATGCGCGCGGCGCCTATGTGGTGCCGGGCCTTATCGACATTCACTCCGACTACGTGGAGAACGTGGCCTCGCCGCGTCCGAGCGTGGTCATGGACTTGAACACGTCGCTGTACAAGGCCGACCGCGAGCTGGTGTCGCACGGTATCACCACCATTTTCCACTCCCTGTCGGTATATGGCGCACACGTCTTCGACCATAAGCCCATCCGCGACTTCGGCAACGTCAGTACGCTTATCGACCGGGTGGCCGGTCTGCGCACGGGCGAGGAGCGCGACCACCTGATCCGCCATCGCCTGCACCTGCGCATCGAGCTTGATTCCGTGGACCTCTACGATGCCATCGATGTGTTTCTGCGCTCCGGCAAAGTAGATCTGGTGTCGTTCATGGATCACACGCCTGGCCAGGGGCAGTATCGCGACCTGCTGATATTCGGCGAGACGCTGAAGGGATACCGCGACGTCACCGATGAGGAGGTGCGCGGCATCGTCCGCCAGCAGCAGGAAAGCGAGAAGCTCACCTACGCCCAGATTTCCTCACTGGCATCCGTGGCGCGCGAGCGCGGCATCTCCATCGCCTCCCATGACGACGAGAGCGCCGAGAAACTGGCGTTCATGGACGGCTTGGAGGCCACCATCTCCGAGTTCCCCATCTCGCTGGACGTGGCCCGCGAGGCCCGCGCCCGTGGCATGCATGCCGTGGCCGGTGCTCCGAACGTCATGCTGGGGCACAGCCATTCTGGCAACCTGAGCGCACGTGAGGCCGTAGCGGCCGGTGCGGTGGACGTGCTGTGCAGCGACTACTACCCGGCGGCACTGCTCGATGCCGTGTTCGCCCTGCGTGACGAGTGCGGATTAGATATAGCGCGGGCCTTCGCGCTGGTCACCATCAACCCGGCGAAGGCTGCCGGCATCGCCGACGAAGTGGGCTCGCTGGCAGTGGGGAAGCGCGGCGACGTGCTGTTAGTGCGCGAGATCGCCTGTGACGGGTCTGCGCGCACCATGCCGGTAGTCACCCGCGCATTCGTGGGCGGGCATTCCGTGTTCCGCTCGCATTATCCCGACCAGCCCAGCGGCTACGGACGCGATAGGGACGAAACTGCAAGGGGCGATCGGTATGCCGCCCTCGTCGGCCGTGGAATACCGGAGGCCGTGCGAGAGCCGGCTGCTTGGGGCGGCAAAGGGCGTTTCCCGGTTGAAGCGACGGCTGTCTCGTCTGTGCCGTGTGGCGCAAGCGCTTGCGCCGCCGAGGCGGTGTAGTCATGGCATTGTTGGAGATCGAGGGGCTGTCGAAGTCGTTTCTGCTGCATCGGGTCGACCGGCGCATCCAGGGGTGCCAGGACATCGCGTTCTCGCTCGAGCCGGGCGCGTTCGTGGGCATCACCGGGCGCAGCGGCAGCGGCAAGTCCACCATCCTGCGCTGCATCTGGCGCACGAACCTGCCCGAGCGCGGTCGCATCCTGTACGACTCGGCGCGTTTCGGCGTGCTCGATCTGGCGCAGGCCACGCAGCGCCAGATGCTGTACCTGCGCTCCTACGAGCTGGGCTACGTGTCGCAGTTCCTGAACGCCTTGCCGCGCCAAACGGCCTACGGTATCGTGCTGGCCAGCGCGCTCGAGGCCTACGGTGCCGATCAGCGCGAGCGGGCCGAGCGCGAAACCGAGCGCATGCTGCGCCACTTCGATTTGGACGAGGAGCTGTGGGAGCTGTACCCTCGCACGTTCTCGGGTGGCGAGAAGCTGCGCCTGAACATCGCGTCTGCCATGATCAAGCGCCCGCGCCTGCTGCTGCTCGACGAGCCCACTGCCTCGCTCGACGATGCCTCGAAGCTGAAGGTACGCGCGCTTATCGAGCAGCTGAAAGGCGAGGGCACCACCATGTTGGGCATCTTCCACGACCTTGCCTTTATGGAAGGCCTTTGCGATCATGAGTTCAACATGCAGGAAGGGATGATGGCGTGATCGCAGATCTCCACGTGCACACAACGTTTTCGGACGGCTCCGATACCTTCGAGGAGGTGCTGGCCCAAGCCCAGGCTCGGGGCATTGCACGCGTTGCGTTCACCAACCACGACACGACGGCAGGGCTCGACGCAGCGGCTGCGCTTGGCCCTCGCTTCGGCGTCGAGGTGGTGGGCGGCATCGAGGTAAGCGCCTGGGATGCCCGGCGCGAGCGCAAGGTGCATGTGCTGGGCTTGGGTGTGCACGAGGACGCGCCTGCGCTCGCCGCGCTCTGTGCCCCGCTGCTCGAGCGCCGTCGTGCGAACTCGCTCGGGCAGCTCGACCGCCTGGTCGAGGCCGGTTACGCGATCGATGCCGAGCGCGCTTTAGCGCTCGGCCAGGCTTCCACCTGCCTGTACAAACAGCATCTCATGGCGGCGCTTACGAGCGAGCCCTACGCAAGCGCCGCCTATCGCACGCTCTATCGCCGCCTGTTCAAGAACGGCGGCATCTGCGAGCGTGATATCGCCTACGTCGATGCCCGCGACGCGGTGGCCGCCATTGTGGAGGACGGCGGGCTGGCCGTGCTGGCTCACCCCGGTCAACTGGACAGTTACGACCTGGTCCCCGCGCTGGCAGCGTGCGGCCTCGGCGGTATCGAGCGCCACCATCCCGACCATGCGTCCGCCGACCACGCCCGCTGCGCCGACCTGGCCGAGCGCTACCATCTCGCGTGCACGTCCGGGTCTGACTACCATGGCCGCTTCGGCAGTATCCCTTATGTGGGCTACCGTATCCCTGTCGAGGCTCTCGCTCCTTGCTTGTCTCCTGGTTCAAAAAAAGGGGAAGCTGCTCTTCGCGAATACCGAGCGATGCCTTCAACGTAAAATTGAAGTTTGATATGGGCCCTGTTCTGCCGCTCCCTTCGGAGGTTACGGTAAACTGGCATCCATCATGAGAGAGCGAATATTCCAAATCGTGCAGCGCGCCCGGCCTGGTGACCGTGTCAGCCATGCCTATGATATCTTTATCGTCGCCATCGCGTTCCTCAGCATTATCCCGTTGATGTTCCGCCCGCAGGATGCAGGTCCGCGGTTGACCGCCGTGTTGAACATGGTGGACGTGGTCTCGGTGTACATCCTGTGCTTCGACTATCTTATGCGTTGGGCTACGCACGATATCAAGACGGGGAAGAAGGGCTGGAAGGAATTCGCCAAGTACCCTTTCTCGCCGCTTGCCATCATCGACCTGCTTGCTATCCTGCCGTCGTTGGGCGTGCTGCCCGAAACGTTCAAATTCCTGCGGGTGCTGCGCGTTACGAAGATGTTCCGCTACTCCAAGAACCTCACCATCGTAGCCAACGTGTTCCGCTCCGAGAAGAACACGCTGCTGTCGGTGCTGGTGGTGGCGCTCATGTACATCTTCGTCAGCGGGCTTATCATGTTCGTGAACGAACCCGACACGTTTGACAACTTCTTCGATGCGCTGTATTGGGCCACCACGGCACTGACTACCGTCGGCTATGGCGATGTGTATCCCGTTACCGACCTGGGCAAGTTTATCTCGATGGTTTCGTCGTTGTTCGGCATTGCCATCATCGCTCTTCCCGCCGGCATTATCACCGGCGGTTTCCTTGAGCAGATACGCCGGTCACAGGAGAATCGCGAAGGATACTTCCGCCCCGAGGAGCTGCACTGCCAGAAGCCGTTCAAGGGGTGTAATCCCCGTTCGTACGGCAGCGTGCGCGCCTACCTGAAAGCACATCCCAAGATGGTTGCCTACGCGGCGACCATGGCGGCGTGCCTTTTGACGAACGAAGTGCTGTATGCCGTTTCGGTGGCGTTCGGCACGCCGCTTTGGCTGGACACGGTGGGTACGGCTCTGGCGGCGATCTTGCTCGAACCTACGGCTGGCCTGATCATCGCTTTCGTCAACAACCTTGTTCAGGCTATCCAGTTCGGCAATGCGGGCAATCTGCTGTATTCCGGCATGGGCGCTATCGCCGCACTCGTGTTCGGTGTTCTGTTCGCGCGCGGAAAAAAGATTACGTCGAAGTCCTTGGGATGGGCGGCATTGTTCCTGGTAGGTGCTGGCGGCCTCATATCCTGCATTTTGACGTTCTCGCTGTACGGCGGCGCTTTGAGCACCCCTACGCAGCAGCTTTACTACGACGCGCTGGGAACTCTGGGCTTGTCGGGGGTTCCGGCGGTGGTGATTGTGCTGTTCGCCGACAAGGTCATCGATGCTGTGGCTGTGTTTGTGCTGGTCATGCTGGCATCTCGCGGCATTATCGGCAGCCGTATCGACCCGAAGCGCTGGTTCGGCGCAAAGAAGGCGGACGACAGGAAAGCCGCCAATGCCAAAGTTGCGGAAGAGGAGGCCCCGGGCGACCCCGTGCAGTACGTGCTGGGCATCGATGTGGGCGGCACGAGCACGAAGATCGGCGCGTTCAAGGTGGACGGCAGGCTGGTGGCGAGCCATGTATTTGGATCGCAGCGCGTGCTTGACGACGGGTCGCATGGGCAGCTGGCAGATGAGGTCGGGGTGCTCCTCGGGCAAAGCGACATCAATGCGGGACAGGTTGCTGCGGTCGGTTTGGCGGTGCCCGGCGCCATAGCGGCCGAAGAGTCGCTGAAGATGTGCCCTCATCTCGACCTGGACCTGCGTTCGTACAAGGCGTTTTTGCGCAGCCTGTTCCCGAAGGCGCGCGTGGCCGTACTGAACGATGCCGATGCTGCGGTGCTTGGCGACCGTTGGTGCGGTTCGTCAAGCGATCTAGACGAGAGCGATGTGGCGTTTGTCACGCTGGGCACGGGTATCGGCGCCGGCGTTATGGTGAGGGGCCGGTTGCTTGCCGGCGCACACGGGGCTGCGGGGGAGTTCGGCCACCTTTGCGTGAATCCAGCCGAAACGCAGCCGTGCTCATGCGGCAAAGCGGGGTGCCTCGAGCAATACGCATCTGCCTCGGGCCTGGTGAATGCAGCGCGAGAGTCGTTCGTCGCGCGATTGCGCGAGGGGGAGGGTGCGGAGCGCGCGCAGGCCCCGGCGCAACCCCAAACCGGTCTGGAGACCTGCCCGCAAGCATCCGCGCAAACGGGGCAGGTGCAGCC
>NZ_JAVWUP010000021.1:25768-30113 GCF_036667095.1 Gordonibacter sp.
GCAGGTGCAGCCTGTAGACGACATGCAGGCGCAAGCGGAGGCGCGGCGGGTGTTTCCTGATGCACGTTCGGTGCTCGATGCGGCCGACCGGCACGATCCGGTGGCTCAGGAGGCGCTCGACCGCCTGTCCGATGCGCTCGGGTTCGGATTGGCCCAGATGGCTTGCCTCGTCGATCCGGACCTGTTCGTGCTAGGCGGTGGTCTTTCGGAGCGTGCCGATCTGTTCCTCGATGCCGTAGGAGCCCGTTATCGGGCCTACGCCTTGCCTGTTTGCCGCGATACGCCGGTCGTAGCGTCGTCGCTTGGCAACGAATGCGGCATCTACGGGGCCGCGTACCGCGCATTCGAGACGCTGCACGAAGGAGAAGGTCCCTCCGGCTAGCACTCTATCACTTTACTGTGATAAACCGCACACAGCCCCAAAAGGGCCGCTCGCAGCACAAGGAGGTAACGAAAAGAGGGCCTTCTATCCGATATCTCATTGATAAAGGGGCCTTTGCGCTTTATAGTAGTGCGACTGCGTCATTCATTTTGGCACCGTGATCGCACCAGGCGCGGCGCAGGGGAAAGGGAGAGGATACCAATGAAGATGAAGAAATGGGCCGTACTGATTGCGGCCGGGGCGCTCGTAGCGTCCCTTGCTTTGTTCGGCTGCTCGTCGGGCGGAGGTTCGGGCAGCGGCTCCAAGGATGGCGGCAACGCCACGGATGCGGGCTACGCGCTTATCAACGATGGTAAGTTGACGGTGGCAGCATCGCTGGACTTCCCGCCGTTCGAGAACCTGAACGGCAATAAGCCCGAGGGCTTCGCCGTCGACCTCATGGGCCTTTTGGCCGAGGAGATGGGGTTGGAGGCGAACTACCTGCCCTCCACGAAGTTCGACACCATCGTGCCGCTCATCCAGACAGGCGGCAAGGCCGACATCGGTGTGTCGTCGTTCACGGTAACCGACGAGCGCTTGGCCCAGATCGACTTCACCGACACCTACTGCGATGTGAACCAGAGCATCACGGTGTTGAAGGATTCGGGTATTACCGATGTGAAGCAGCTCGAGGGCAAGAAGGTGGGCGCTCAGACCGGTACGACTGGCTACGAGTGGGCTGCCGAGAACATCAAGGACGTCGAGGTTGTGGGTTTCGATGAGATGACAGCGGTATTCGCTGCTCTGCAATCTGGCCAGATCGACGCTGTTGCCGTTGACCTGCCGGTGGCGAACTACTACGTGAAGTCCGCTTACACCGACTGCCAGGTTATCAAGGAGATCCCCACAGGCGAGCAGTACGCCGTCGTGGTGAGCAAGGAGAACCCGGAGCTCACGAAGGCCCTAAACACGGCATTGAAGGCTGTGAAGGAAAACGGCAAGTACGCCGAACTGGAAGCAAAGTGGCTCCAGTAACCCTGCTAAGGCTGTAAGGACGAACCGATGCAAACCGCAACCGCATTCGCACGGAAGCACTTTGCCGGCATCGCAGCGCTTATGGTCGTTGCGATGCTGGCGGCATCGTTCGTCTTGCCGGTCCAAGCGCACGCCCTCGAAGTGGAGCGTTGGACCGCCAAGTCGAACACCAGTGGCGAGACGAAGATCATGGGAGAGACGCCTACCCGGGTTACCTGGCAGGGCCAGTCCGCCGAAAACGAGTCGCTCACGGAAGTGTCCGTCGACCTTCCTGCTGGCTCGTCCATCGAGGCCGAGAACGTGAAAACCACGGTAATGAGCGGCCTCGACCGCCTCGAGATCGCCTCCCAAACCGCCATCGAGGGAGCCAAGGTGACGGTGTCGTTCCCTGAGCCGACACCGGCCGGCTCGCTTGTCATGATCGAGTTCAATCGCACGCTGCTGCCCGCCGCAGGCGGTACCTTTGGTATGACGGGCAGTTACACCACGGTCGATGGACAGGTGCACGACCTGGCTACCACCGACCAGACGTTCGACGTGGTGGGCACCTCGCCCACCGAGCAGCTTTCGGTGTGGCTGGGCCAGCAGGACTGGGTGAAGGCGTGGAACTCCAACAAGTTCCTGCACCTGTTCTTCGATCCCACCATCATCGTTACCTCCATCCCCACGGTGTTCGCGGGCTGGCTTATCTCTATCGGACTGGTCATCCTCAGCTTTCCGTTGGCCATACCGCTGGGTTTGGTCTGGGCGTTTCTGCGCATGGCGAAAAGCCGTATCCTGCGGGCCATCGGTGCCACCTACATCAACATCGTGCGCGGCACGCCGCTGTTCCTGCAGCTCTACATCGTGTTCTTCGGCTTGCCGCTCATGGGCATTACCATGGACAACTTCCTGCTGGCCGCCATCGTGCTGGTAGTGAACTCCAGCGCGTACTTGGCCGAGATATTCCGGGCGGGCATCCAATCCATCAGCAAAGGCCAGTTCGAGGCTGCGCGCTCGCTGGGAATGAACAGCATCCAGACCATGTTCTTCGTTATCATCCCCCAGACGGTAAAGCGCGTGATTCCTACCATGACGAGCGAGTTCATCCTCATGTACAAGGATACGTCGCTCATGGCCGCTGTGGGCGTGATGGAGCTGATGATGTACGCGAAGACCATCACGGCCGCTACGGGCAACGTGACGCCTTACATCGTGGCTGCGGGCTACTACCTCATCGTCACCATTCCGCTGACCAAGCTCATCAACACCATGGAGTTGCGCATGGCGGGCGGGCGCCGCAAGCGCAAGAAGCAGGCGCACCCTGCGCCTGAAGCCGAGCTGGTGCCCGGCTCCGATGCAGCCGTGGCACGCAACATCCGCATGTCCGAGACATTTGCCGGCCCGGCATCGCAGGTGGATTACGACGAGTGCGCGTACTCCCCGACGAACCGCAACAGTAACCATATGAGCCACTAAGGAGGTGCGGAAATGACCGATCAGAGTTTTGAGAGTGCAGGCGACGCAATCGCCGATGCGGCATTGCAGGACGCGCCCGCAACTCCTCCGGTGCATGAGGTATCCGACGAGGTCGTCGTGCGCATCGAGGACCTGCATAAGGCCTTTGGCGACAACGAGGTGCTGCGCGGGGTCGATTTGAACGTATGCCGAGGCGAAGTGGTGGTTATCCTAGGGCCGTCCGGCTCGGGCAAGTCGACGCTGCTGCGCTGCGTGAACCTGTTGGAAAAGCCTACCAGCGGCCATATCTTCTTCGAGGATACCGAGATCACGGGGAAGAAGACCGACATCAACAAGGTGCGCGCCCAATTGGGCATGGTGTTTCAGAACTTCAATCTGTTCCCGCATCTTTCCGCCAAGGGCAATGTCATGCTGGCCCAGCAGAAAGTGTTGCACCGCAATAAGGCCGAGGCGGAGCGCATCGCTATAGAGCAGTTGGGAAAGGTGGGCCTGGGCGATCGCGTGGACTACCGCCCTGCCGAGCTCTCTGGCGGCCAGCAGCAGCGGGTGGCCATTGCCCGCGCGCTGGCCATGAACCCGCACGTCATGCTGTTCGACGAGGCGACGAGCGCGCTCGATCCCGAGCTGGTGCGCGACGTGCTGGCCGTTATGCGGGAGCTTGCCCGCGGCGGCATGACCATGATCGTGGTGACCCACGAGATGGGCTTCGCCCGCGAGGTGGCCGACCATGTCATCTTCATGGACGGCGGCCATATCGTCGAGCAGGGAAGCCCCGAAGAGGTGTTCGACCATCCGAAGTCCGACCGGACGAAGGACTTCCTGGGGCATATCTCGTAGGACTTCCTAGGGCATATCTCGCAAGAACCCAGGGTGCCGGATTTCCGGCATCCTGCTTTTGGTGGTACGCCCGCGGGGTCCTCTGATAAAGAGACCCTCCTACGGGCATGCCGTCCCGTGCAAGAGCTCCCCCCGCCCCTCGTTCCCCGAGGATTGTGTTTTTTGCCGAAGCGCTTGGGAGGCTTGCGAAGCAGCTTGTGCAAAGAAGGGATTTCGTGCAGCGGGATTTGCGGTCCCCCGTCGTGCATGAGGTTACGATTTCATTCCGTTTTATGCACGAGTTTGGAAACTATCGACGAGAATATCCAATATGGTCATCAATGTATGCATAATCCGAACGGGAGTATTGCATAATTTTTTGTGCAGCTGATCAAGATGTAATAAAATATTGCACAAATCATTCGTAAATAAATCTTGCAGGTGAACAAAAAAGGTGATATAACTTCATCAACGGCAAATCTGGTAAACATGTCACGGTTGGAACTTCGGAGTACCATGAAGCATGTTCAGTCTCCGAAGCGCTTCTTCAGTTGCGGCAAGCAGGCCAGTACGCTGCTCGTATGTAGTGCGCCACCAATGGCAGCACGGAAGCTGCCAAAGAAAGGAGACTGTCATGGCGAAGATAGTCAGCTCTTGGAACGACTGGGATCCGTT